>NZ_ASZT02000092.1:0-21460 GCF_001006065.1 Sphingobacterium sp. IITKGP-BTPF85 | reverse complement strand
CTTATCCCCCTGTTATACCTCCATTATATGCGAACAAGATCCCTACTTGCTTATAACATGGTATCACCCTGCTAACAATAGTAGGTTTCTCCAGATTCAATTGGTTTAAGAGGTGCTTTATGATCACTTTCGTAACAGTCAGTATCCTTATACTTCCTTCTTTTATAATATCGCTATCCCAATAGCCCAGTATACAAATTATTCATACAAATACACACCATAGAAGTTTATACAAATAACTTCTAGCAGGTGAAAAAGTAATAAGAGGATATTAGTTCACTTACAAATAGCATAACGGCAGTAATTAAATTCATTTAATGATCCAATTCCCCTTGATATAAAAAAGTTACTTTAAAACTAAAGTAAAAGCTAAACGTACAAAGTGAGATTGTATAAGATATTATTAATAGCTTCCTGTTACCATAATCACTGCAATGCCTTTAAATAGTGTAATTTTCAATAAATAATATTTTTTTTCTATAATTAAATTTTATAGATTTGCCTACTATTTAGATTTAGTATAAATAAATTCCAAACTCAAGATATTCCAATCATAATATGAAAAAGATTTTTCTAGCAGCTTTATTACTATCGGCTTTATACGGAAAAGCCCAAAATAACAACACCTTGATGAATGCTGATTTTTGGAAAGGTTCGCCAAATTTAGCTACTGTTAAAACTGAAATCGCAAAAGGAAATAGCCCTTCAAAACCAAATGCGGCTTCATTCGATCCTGTTACTACCGCTATTTTAAATAAAGCTCCTAATGATATTATCCAATATCTAATTGAACAAGAAGGAAATAGTGTTACTAAAAAAACACACCATAGCCGCAGTTATTTACATTGGGCTGCTTCTACAGGAAATCTTGAACTTGTCAAATATTTAATAGCTAAAGGTTCCGACGTCAATTATCAAGATAGTCATGGCTTTCCTATTGCAGCCTATGCGGCATCAACAGGAAACAAAAACACAGCTGTTTACGATGTTTTATTCAAAGCAGGTGTAGATCCAAAGCAAAAATATGAAGATGGGGCGACCTTACTTTTATTGTCAGTCGCATCAGATAATGATTTAAGCATTACTGATTATTTTGTATCGAAAGGGTTATCGCTAACAGATAAGGATAACTTTGGACGTACTGCAGTCGACTATGCGGCTAAACTTGGTCATATTGAACTTATCGAAAAACTGATAAAAAGAGGCGTTAAACCAACAAATAATGCTCTTTTCTTCGCTACTCAAGGATCTAGACAGGTTACTAATGGTATTGAAACATATAAATACTTGGTAGAAACTCTAAAGTTAGATCCAAAAGCAACAAATAAAGATGCTGCTACAATTTTACATGCATTAGTACGTAGACCCAATATGGAAGTAATCAACTATTTCCTGGCAAAGGACGTTGCGATCAACAAAGCTGACAATGAAGGAAATACCGTACTTATGGTCGCAGCTGCCGGTAAAGATGCGAAGTTGGTCGAGCTTCTATTATCAAAAACAACAAATATTAACGCTGTAAATGATAAAGGAGAATCTGCATTGACAAAAGCAATTGCAAATGGCTCTTCAGAAGTAGCAGCTTTATTACTTAAAAATGGTGCTGACATCAAAGTGCTGAATAAAGACGGAAACAATCTTGCTTATTATTGGTTAAATTCATACACAGAACCCAATCCTCAAACACAAGGTGGCCAGCAACGCAATCCACAAGGAGATAGTTTGAAGAAAAATTAACCTTATTAAAGAATAATGGCTTAACAGTCACTGATCTTCAAAAAATAAAAGCTCTTTATTACACTTAGCTGTTGCAAAAGAGAACATAAACCTTATTAAAAGAGTCGCTGCCTTAGGAACTGATATTAATGCTCAGGACAATGATGGCATGAGCGCTTTACATAAAGCGGCTTTAATAGCAAAAGATGATACTATTCTTAAAGAATTGATTTCAATCGGTGCTAAAAAAGACCTGCTAACATCACTTGATGAAACAGCTTACGACATTGCAAAGGAAAATGACTTTTTAGCAAAAAATAATGTATCTATCGATTTCTTAAAATAACGGCATGAAAACCTCTTTAAAATTTACTGTACTTATATTTCTTATTACACTATTTAGCTCAAATTCATTTGCACAATCAAGTAAATTCAAGTGCATGATTCAAATGAATAGCTATGAGGGTGAGGGAGCATATATCATTATATCATTAATCAATCCAAAAGGCGCTTACGAAAAAACACTTTCTGTATTAGGCCCGGATAAACAATGGTATAATACGCTTAAAGAATGGCATAAGTTTCAAACAAAATCCAACAACAAACTTAGTGCAATTACAGGTGCCTCTGTTGGTGGTGGTGACCGTGCAATGAGAACAATAGAAATTGACGATACAAAATTGAACAAAGGTTATAAATTACGTTTCGAATCGGCTGTTGAAGAACAAAAGTATCATGTCACTGACGTAGAAATTCCCTTGACAACAGAAGCATTAGCGGAGCGTGCTAGCGGCAAAGGATATATTAAATTTGTAAAATTAAGTAAAGTTCAATAATTAAAATGACCTTATCCATATGGAGGTATGCACATTTAGCTCTTGCGATAGTATCATCCCTATTTTTACTCATACTTTCCGTAACAGGAATTATATTGGCGATAGATGCAGTTAACGAAAAAACACAAGCATACCGAGTAGAAGATTCAAATACCATAACCCTTGCGCAATCCATAACGGCTTGCGCAAGGTTTACCCTGAAATCATTGAAATAGCAGTCGATCACAATCAATTTGTCAGTATAGATGCTTTAGATGAAGAGGGTAATACCATTAAAGCTTATATCAATCCGACCACAGGGAAAGTATTAGGTGAAATCAAACCCAAAAGCCAGTTCATCCAGTGGACAACCGCCTTACACCGTTCCTTATTTCTACACGAAACAGGACGTATATTAGTCGGCCTGGTTTCCTTCATATTGCTATTGATTACCATTAGTGGACTCATCTTGATCCTTAAACGTCAGCAGGGTCTTCGCAATTTCTTTTCTAAAATAAACCGTGATTTTTTTGCTCAATATTTTCATGTTGTCAGTGGACGATTGTTCCTCATTCCTATTTTGATCATTGCTTTATCAGGCACATATTTATTTATGGCACGAATGGAACTGATCAAGAAATCGAACGAAGAGCTTGAACATCAGGATACGCAAACTGAGAATCAAAAGGATTTCAAGGAATTTGCGATTTTTCAAAAGCACACTTTAGGAACAATTGAAAAGATTGAATTTCCTTTCATGGATGATGATCCTGAAGAATTTTACACGATCAAATTTAAGGATCGTGCTGTTACAGTTAATCAGTTTAATGGCGAAATCGTTAAAGAAACAAAATATCCTTATACTGCAGCACTAGAGAAATTAAGTCTCGATATCCATACAGGCCGAACAAATGTGATTTGGGCTATTATTCTAGGTCTTGCTTCTTTAAACATTGTATTCTTTATTTATACTGGCTTTGTCATCACATTCCGAAGAACAAAAACTAAGATTAAAAATAAATATAAAGCCAATGAAGCTGAATTTATTATTTTAGTTGGCTCAGAAAATGGGAGTACTTTATTTTTTGCAAATCAGATTCATAAGCAACTACTGGCAGATGGTAAATGTTCGTTTGTAACAGCGATGAACCAATACCAAAACTATCCAAATGCGACACATATTTTAATATTCACTTCGACATATGGGATCGGGACAGCACCGACTGGAGCATCAAATTTTGAAGAGCTGCTTGAGAAATTTCCTCAAGAACAGACAGTCCAATACAGTGTAATTGGATTCGGATCGAAAGCTTACCCAGATTATTGTGCCTACGCAGAACATATAGATAAACTTCTTGCGACCAAAGAATGGGCTACCCGCTTCTTAGATCTTCATAAAATTAATGATCGATCTGCTCATGAATTTACAAATTGGGTACATCACTGGAGTGAAAAATCGTGCATTGCTCTAGCTACTGCTCCATCTTTATACCAGTCAAAAGTTGCCAATCTGCAGCAACTTCAGGTTGTTAAAAAAACAAGCCAAGATCACGCGACATTCACTGTTGTATTTAAACCTCTCAGAAAGTTAAAATTTCAATCGGGCGATCTTTTAGCGATATATCCTGCACATGATAATAGGGAACGCTTTTATTCCATTGGTAAAAATAATGGAACGATTCAACTGGAAGTTAAGCTGCATCCCAATGGATTGGGATCAAATTTTCTATATGAATTAAAGGAAAATGACCATATTGATGCCCGGGTGATGACGAATCCTGACTTCCACTTTCCTAAAGCTCCTGCTGTTATTATGATTGCAAACGGAACAGGAATTGCACCTTTTTTAGGTATGATTCAAAACAATGTAAAAACACCTCTTCGTTTATATGCTGGTTTTAGATACAACAATACACTCACACAGCGCTATCAACAATTTGCACAAGAGGAAATTATAAAAAAACATTTAACAGCCTATCAGTTGCATATTCAAGAGAATCAACAGCACAATATGTGATGGATCTAATCAAACATGACGTACAACTATTTGTAGAACATTTAGAGAATGACGGTGTCATTATGATCTGCGGATCGCTTCAAATGCAACGTGACGTCGAAAAGGTCCTTGAAGAAATGACCCTATCGCAAAAAGGTAAAGCACTGCTTTATTATAAGGAGAAGAAACAGATTCTAACCGATTGTTATTAAAAGACAAATCAATACTACTGCTCATGAGACTTCTTTGTACGGTCACCTTCCTATTTATTATAACGCTTAGTCAGGCACAGGTATTACAAAAAAAGCAAGTGACTTTAATGGGCTCTGTCTTTGAAATCACTATTGTAGACCGGGATACCGCATCTGCCCGAAATCATATTGATCTTGTAATAGCAGAGGTTACACGTATTGAGAATCTGATTTCAGAATGGAGACCGGAAACCCAGATTTCGGAAGTAAACCGCAATGCAGGTATTAAACCTGTAAAAGTAGATCGTGAAGTTTTTGATCTGACCAAAAGAGCAATCGCGTATTCCCGCAATTCAAATGGAGCTTTTGATATCAGTATTGTTGCTTTAGACAAAATCTGGAAATTTGATGGCAGTATGACCGAATTACCTACGGAAGAAGCTATTCGTAAGTCAGTTGAAAAAGTGGGTTATCAGCATATTATCTTAGATAGTGTCAATTGCAGTATTTACTTAGCACTCCCGGGTATGAAAATAGGTTTTGGATCAATTGGAAAAGGTTATGCGGCAGATCGTGGAAGAGCTTTGATGCAAGAAAAATATGTTTTAGCTGGCATCGTTAATGCATCTGGAGATCTATCGACCTGGGGGCTTCAACCAAATAATAAGCCTTGGTTAATAGGCATAAAAAACCCTTTCAAAGCTTATAAAACGATTAAAATATTAAAAATGCAGGAAAATTCTGTTGCGACATCGGGCAATTATGAGAAGTATGCTGAAATTGACAACAGACGATATGCACATATCATCAACCCTAAAACTGGCTATCCTTCTACTGGACTGACCAGTGTTACGATCTACGGCCCTTCTGCTGAGTTTGCGAATGCTCTAAGCACCTCGATTATGGTTCTAGGTCAAGAAGAAGGTATTTTATTAGCAAAAAGATTTCCCCTCTATCATTATCTTCTGATAACTGACAACGGAACTGTTATAAAAAGCCAAAGATAAACCTAGCGCTTCTTCTTTTCTGGTTCCGGTTCAATTTCTTCCACATCATCATCAAACAGGATTCGAACAGAAGGCGTATAGGTATCATCATTTTGTCCCGTTTTATTAGCCCAAAAAAAAGCACCTAAAAACAATAACGCAACAAATACACTACAGCCAATCAACATAAAGATGATACTCATAACACTATTTTAATATAAAAATCTTCTATAATCCCATTCTTTTTGCAAACCATCTTGTCAAAATACTGGTGAATGATATAATCGTTACCGTACTTATAGGCATCAGTATTGCTGCAAACAAGGGAGACATTTCTCCTTGAACAGCAAAACTCAGTCCAATCACATTATAAAAAATAGAGATACAGAAACTTAAGTGAATAACACGGACTGCATCTTTACTAAAAGCAAAAAACTTAGGTAATTTATCAAAAGATTCGCCATCCAAGATTGCATCACAACCTGGAGAAAAATTATTGATATCATCACTGACCGCGATCCCTAGATCGGCAGTCTTTAGGGCTCCAGCATCATTAAGCCCATCTCCTACCATACAGACACGATGTCCATTCTCTTTGAATAAATTGATAATATCCAATTTATTCTGTGGAGATTGATTAAACAGCAATCGTGTTGTTGAAGGAAAAATCTCCTTTAATAAATCTTTTTTTCGATCATTATCGCCCGATATCAAGTGAAGATCATAATGTTTTAAATCATGAATAATACCGGAAAGCCCGGCACGCCAGGACTGTTCCATTGCAAAACTACCCTTTACTTCACCATTAATAGAAACAAATACATAAGAAGCTTCTGCTGCTCTAGTAGGCACATCTACAAAACGGGCACTACCGATCTTGATTGTATATTGGCCAATATGAGTTACTGACCCTTCTCCAATTTTTTCTTCATACCGATTAACCGGTACAGCATCTACTCCTTCTAACCATTTTACAATCTCCCGGCTCAATGGATGACTTGAATTTCGACAAGAAGAATACACCAATATTTTTTCTTCTTCTGTTAAATATCCGTCAAAAACAATTCCATTAACAGTAGGTGACGAGATTGTCCCTGTTTTATCAAATATTATCGTGTCAATTGATGCCATCTGCTCAATGGCATCTGTGTTTTTAACGTAGAATTTGTTTCGGTCAAATACACTTAAAGCTGCAGACAATGTAAATGGAGAACTCAATGCTAAAGCACAAGGGCAGGCGATGATCAATACTGCTGTAAATGCACCCCAAGCTTTATCGGTATCCGCGTCCATCATCCAAAAAACTGTTGCAGATAGGGCAATAACCAATAAAGCAACCGTAAAATATTTACTGATATAACTTATAAATGTCTGAAACTGTTTATCATATTGTTTAAAATTTTCATTATTCCAAAGCTTGGTTAAATAAGACTGCGAAACCGATTTGACCACTTCAAGCTCAATCGCTTCAGCCATTTGACGTCCTCCAGCATAAATCACTTCGCCTAGTGTTTTAGTCACAGGTTTTGACTCTCCAGTCACAAAGCTAAAATCTATACAGGCATCCCCGCGGAGCAACACCGCATCTGCTGGTATGATTTCATTATTTCGGACTAAAATCCGATCCCCAACTTTTAAATCGGCCAGCTGAATCGGTTTTTCCTTTTCATCGTGTATCGTTGTTACAGCTACAGGAAAATAACTTCTATAATCACGTTCAAAAGAAATGTGATAATATGTTCTTTCCTGAACCCATTTCCCAATCAATATAAAAAAGACCAAACTACAAAGTGTATCCCCAAAGCCAGCCCCGGTCTGCGAGATCACTTCATATGCGGTACGTACAAATAAGATAAATATTCCCAATGCCAATGGTACATCTAAGTTCAGTCTTTTTTGACGGATACTTAAAAATGCCGATTTAAAATAATCTGAAGCACTATACAGTAAAACAGGCAGTGTAAATAAAAGATTTGCATACCCAAAAAACACCGAATAGTTTTTTTCAAAACCTGCCAGTCCAAAGTATTCAGGGAAGCTCAACATCATCGAATTTCCAAAACAAAAACCTGCTACCGCTATTTTTGCTATCAATGGATTAGCATTAATTTTTTTGCCCGCCTTAACCACATCCTGCAAGGTAATCTTTGGTTCATAACCGATACTTCGCAGTAACTGTACAAGATCACGGAGTGATAATTCCGTATGCTTAAATGTGATACTTGCTTGTCTTTTCATGAAATCAACTTTCGAGACAAGTACATTTGGGTTTAATCTATACAGGTTCTCTAATAACCAGATACAAGAGCTACAGTGAATTACAGGAATGTAAAATGTTATGATCGTGATCTGCTCATCTTTATAGTCAATCAGTTTATCGGTAATAATAGCTTCATCCAAATAAGACAAATCAGCAGTTTTATCAAGGTTTGATTTTCCTGGATGCTGGTTATAGCGATAATAACTTTGCATATTATTATCATGTAAAATCTGGTATACTGTTTGGCAACCTAAACAGCAGAAACCATGGTTATCAAATTGATAGCCACTGGAGACAACTGCATCACCACAATGAAAACAATGCTGGTCTATTTGAGTTTGTTTGATATCCACCATTACAGATTATTTAAATAGCTTGACTAAATAATTCTTTTTCGTTTTTGGAGTTTTGTAATTTCAGATCAAAAGCCATACAGATATTGCGTAGAAAAGATCTTCCTGATGGGGTAATGATTATATGATCTTTATTAACATGGACTAAACCTTCTTTTATCATATCTTCAAGACGCTCTACGATGCCTTCATTTTTAACAAAATCTGCTATCAATTTTGTTTCTCCTTTACACATCAGATCTAAAATGTAGCGTCTTATAATCAGATCTTCGTCATCAAGTAAATGCCCTTTCACAACCGGCAACCGATTGTTTTCAATCATCTTTGATATTCCTCCACACTTTAACATTTTGTGCAAAAGCATCCCACGAATCACTGATAGAAGATACTCCGAGACCAATCAATAAAGGACGATAACGATCTGCATATCCCATAAAATTGCGATGAAGCCTTTGCTGTTGAAATGCAATAAACAATTCATCGCCAGGTTTAGCAAAGTGATCCATTCCAACATCTCTATATCCGGCATCTTGAATAAATTGCTTTCCCAGGGTATAAAGCGCAAGCTTTTCTTCACCTTGAGGTAAGTCTAATTCAGTGTAATGACGCTGTCCAGGCTTTAACCATGGCACGTGCGCATAGCTATAAAAAGAAATACGATCCGGATCAAGCAACAGCGATTCTTTGATCGTTTCTGTTATTGTTCTCAAACTTTGTTTGGGCAGTCCGTAAATCAGATCAAAATTAATAGAAGTATATCCGATAGCACGAGCTTCTAGCATAACGCGGCGCACATCTTCCACATCCTGCTTTCTATTTATAGTAAACTGCACAAGCGGATCGAAATCCTGAATTCCCAAGCTTAATCTTCGAAATCCCAACTGATATAAATCGGCTAAGTGTTCATAAGTCGTATTGCCAGGATGTGCTTCGAAAGAAAATGATGCATCGTCTGCGACCTGAGCTTTCGATAAAATACCCGCCAGTAATTTTGCTAAATTCTCTGGAGCAAAAAAGGTAGGGGTTCCACCACCAAGGTGAATTTCAGAAATCAAAGGCGCACCTTCCTTTAATATTGCTGTGTACATCCCCCACTCTTTTAGCAAACTGTCGATATAAGGTATTTCAACTTTATGATTTTTCGTAATTCGGGTATTGCAACCACAATATGTGCACAGACTTTCACAGAATGGCAAATGAATATAGAGGCTTATCCCTGCTTTTTTTGATTTTTGATAGGTATGATATACGCGACTAGACCATTCCTTCTCAGAGAATTGGTCGCTATTCCAAAATGGAACAGTTGGGTAACTCGTATATCTAGGGGCTGCAACATTGTACTTCCGTACTAAAGACTGCAAATCTATTCCATTGTTCGAATTCATGAGATTATAATTTTACAGGACATACTTTTAAACAACAACAAGCAGTGCCCACACATTTGCCAGCACCCCACAAATTCAAATTGCGAATTGTCTGTTCGGCAATACCTTTTGGACTTTGGTCCTCATAAGGTGTATTAGCAACTTGTATATCCAACTTTCCGGCTTCAACTAAGTCGATGTGTTCTGTCCCTAAAGTACGTGTCAGAATACGGCCCACACCCATATCTTTTAACACCCGGAGCATGGAAGCTTCTAGAATATCCTGTGCCGAAATGACAACAACATCTTTCCCTGTAGCATAAACTTTTGTTTCTTCATTTAGCCCATTAGAAATTAATGTCAAATCATGCATTTTACCATTAGCTAATGCTAATAACTCCTTTTCATAGGTCTGAATACTGTAAACAACTACTTTCATGCTATCTTTTTTGATATTCTAAATCCGAACTAGAACAAAAGTAAATAGTCTTCAAATACTTACACATGAAGTTCATCAGCTTAAAAAGTGATCTACGTCACATTTTTAAGCTTAAAAATGCTCTGAAAACGAAAAAGGGTCGCATCCTTACTGGATGCGACCCTTCTGATCAAAATATCTTGGTAATAAAAGACCTTACTGCTTTACCTTACGAAGTTTTTTAACTGAGAAAATACGAATGGCACTTTTCTCTTTTGCAATTAAATTTTCCTCTCTAAAATCGGCTAAAACACGCGAGATCGTTTCATTTGCAGTACCTGCAATTGTTGCGATTCCCTCTCTTGATATTTGAATAACACATTCATCTTCAATTGCTGTATTCACCGTTTTCTCAGCAACACTAATTAATGCATTGGCAATACGTTTACGTACCGTGTCATAAGCAAATCCCAACAATTGCTCTTCTTTCTCTCTAATATTTCCCGATAGCAACTGGATAAATTTACCTGCAATCAAAGGTTTGCGATAAATTAATTCAAAAAAGTCTTCTTTACTGATCAGTGCTATTTCGGATTTTTCAATAGCTTCAACATTATCAGAATAATTTTCATTCAACAGCATCGCTTCATAGCCTATATATGTACCTGCAATGTGAATATCAGTCGAAAGCTCGCGTCCATCATTATAGCATAGAAAACTACGCACCTGTCCGCTCAACACAAAATAGACGAATACGGGTATATCACCCTCTTCGTAAATGCTTTGCTTCTTTTTGAATACTTTAACACGAGATTTTTCAATGAGTTCTTTCAATAAAAAATCTTGTTCTTCAGGACTTAAATACAAGGAGTTTTTAATTGTTATCGCCTCTCCTATCTGTCCACGCTTTTTAAAGCGCACATCAATGGCATTTAACAACTCAACATCATCAAAAGGTTTTGTTAAATAATCATCTGCTCCTAGCTCCATTGCTTTTCGCATATCAGACCGTTCAACTTTAGCCGTAAGGAAAATAAAAGGTATGTGTGCCGTTTCTTCATTCTTACTTAGAATATATAAAACGCCATAGCCGTCTAACTCAGGCATCATAATATCACAGAGAATTAAATCCGGCAAATGAGTTGTTGCTAAATCAACACCATCACGGCCATTTTCCGCTGCCAGTACATGATAACGTCCTGTTAACTCCAAAATCTCTGTCGTTCCTTCCCGTATATCTGTATTATCCTCTATAATTAATATTGTCTTCTTTTCCACCTCAATTATTTATTTTGGGTAAATATCATCTTAAAAAAAGCTCCTTCGTTGATGGCAGATTTGTATTCCAATAATCCTTCCATAAGATGAACATAACGTCTTACAATGTTCAATCCTAATCCTGTACCTGGTATATTGCCTGTATTATGAGCTCTAAAAAACGGTTCAAATAAATTGATCTGATCTTCCTGCGGAATTCCTATTCCATTATCACGGACTGTGATGATGCAAATATTATCCTCGATTATAGTATTAAACTCAATGAAGGTATCTTCACCAGAATATTTTATCGCGTTTGAAATCAAATTAACAACCGTATTTTTAAGTAAATTAGAATCCATCATAAACAGTCCAACCTCACCTGTGTGCTGATAAACAATATGTTGATTCTTTTTACAGATCAATTGCATCTCTTCGGTAATTTCTTCTGCTAATCCAACCACATTGATCATTTGCTTATTGACCGTAACAACACCTGCTTCCAACTTTCCAGTGATAGAAAATCATTTAAGATGCTTGTTAGCAATTGAACAGAGCTTTTAATTTTACCGGTGTGTTTCAATACACTTGCAAAATCTGGTTTTTCAATATACTTATCGATCAATGAAGCTGATAACTGTACAGAGCTCAAGGGAGTTCTAAATTCATGCGAAGCCATGGAAACAAATCGCGATTTTAGCTGACCAAGTTCTTTCTCCTTCTCAAGCGATTTCGAAACTTCAGCCTTTGTTTTCTCCAGTTCCGAAACAAGCATAATCAAATCTTTCGTTCTTTCGCTCACTTTTTGTTCAAGCTCGACAGCATGTTTTTTCAATCGGTTTTCCGCGGCTTTTTCTCTTGTAAGATCATGGATAAAGCCTGTAAAAATATTTCTATTTTTATACCAGACCTCACTCACTGCCAAACGAAAAGGAAAGGTGGTTCCATCTTTCTTTCTTCCAAGAACCTCCCTTCCTATTCCAATTATCTTTTTGTGCCCTGTTCTTTTATAATTATCGATATAGCTATCATGGCGACTATGATCCGGTTCGGGCATTAACATCGAAACATTATTACCGATAACTTCATGATCTGAATAACCAAATAAACTTGACGCTGCCGGATTAATAGATTCGATCAATCCCCGATTGTCGATCGTAATAATTCCATCAATAGCATGATCAATAATTGCTTCTAAAAGCTTCGCACTATCCATTTACTATTTCACTAGTTTTTTATACTTAAGACGGTGTGGAGTGACATCGCCAATTCTTTTCTTTCTATTTTCTTCATATTCCGAATAGTTCCCTTCGAAGAAATATACCTGAGAATCACCTTCAAATGCTAAAATATGCGTACAGATACGATCTAAGAACCATCTATCGTGGGAAATGACAACTGCACAACCACCGAAATTCTCCAAACCTTCTTCCAAAGCACGTAACGTATTCACGTCAATATCATTGGTAGGCTCATCCAGAAGAAGTACGTTCGAACTTTTCTTCAATGTAATGGCCAAGTGTACACGGTTACGCTCACCACCAGATAACACACCAACTTTTTTCTGTTGATCTGCTCCATTAAAGTTAAATTTTGAAACATACGCTCTCGAGTTTGATGAGCGGTTGCCCAACATGATATTCTCATTTCCATCGGTAATATTTTCCCATACTGATTTCTCCGGATCCAAGTCATCATGGTTTTGATCCACATAACCAAGCACAACAGTCTCTCCCACTTTAAATGTACCCGTATCAGGCTGTTCCTGTCCTGTAATCAAGCGGAACAAAGTTGTCTTACCGGCACCATTGGGACCAATAATACCCACAATACCTGCAGGAGGAAGTGAGAAACTTAAGTTTTCGAATAAAATACGGTCACCGTAAGATTTTGAAATATTATCTGCTTCAATCACGACATTACCTAAGCGTGGTCCCGGTGGAATGAATAATTCTAATTTCTCTTCACGGTCTTTCGTTTCCTCTGAAGCTAATTTCTCATAATTATGAAGACGTGCTTTAGATTTGGCATGTCTAGCTTTAGGAGCCATACGCACCCATTCCAATTCACGTTCTAATGTTTTTTGACGTTTTGATTCTGTTTTTTCCTCTTGCGCTAAGCGTTTAGATTTTTGATCTAACCAAGAAGAGTAGTTTCCTTTCCAAGGAAGACCTTCACCGCGATCCAATTCCAGAATCCATCCAGCGACGTTATCCAAGAAGTAACGATCGTGGGTAACAGCGATAACTGTACCTTTATATTGCTTTAAATGTTGTTCTAACCAATCGATAGACTCAGCATCCAAGTGGTTAGTTGGCTCATCTAATAATAAAACATCCGGTTCTTGTAGCAAAAGACGACACATTGCCACGCGACGGCGCTCCCCTCCTGACAAATTGGCAATCTTAGCATCAGGCTCTGGACAACGTAAAGCATCCATGGCACGTTCTAATTTTGAGTCAATTTCCCAAGCATTGGTTGCATCAATAATATCCTGAAGTTCACCTTGTCTAGCCAAAAGCTTATCCATTTCATCTGCATTTTCATACACTTCAGGTAAGCCAAATTTTTCATTAATTTCTTCGTACTCTTTCAGAATACCCGTGATCTCGGCAACACCTTCTTGAACAATTTCAAGTACTGTTTTTTCCGGATCTAAAATAGGTTCCTGCGCTAAATAACCCACAGAATAACCTGGTGAGAAAACAACTTCACCTTGAAAAGATTTATCTAAACCAGCAATTATCTTTAACAGTGAAGATTTTCCGGAACCGTTAAGACCGATTACACCAATCTTTGCACCGTAGAAAAAAGAAAGGTAAATATTTTTTAAAACTTGTTTTTGAGGAGGGTAGATTTTGTTGACACCCGCCATTGAAAAGATTATTTTTTCGTCTGACATACTAATCAATTATTCTTTGTTTGGACAATAAATACACACAAATGTAAACTTTTATACTGACATTTTGATCGATTTAATAGCATGGCTTAATTGTTGATAAATATTACTAAAATATTAAGGATTGATAAAGTAAATTTATTACATTTATATCATTCTTGGTCATTAAAAGAAAGGTAAATTACATGGAAGCAAAATTTTCACCGCGCGTAAAAGATGTCATATCGTACAGTAGAGAAGAGGCTTTGAGGTTGCGTCACGATTATATTGGCACAGAACACTTGTTGTTAGGTTTGATTCGTGAAGGTGATGGCATGGCAATTAAGATTTTGAAAAATATCGGAATTGACACTGCGGCTTTACGTCAGTCTGTAGAGGAGGCCGTGAAAAGCTCAGCTGTATCTCGCGCTCCAATTGGCAATATGCCACTTACTAAACAAGCAGAGAAAGTACTTAAAATCACATATTTAGAAGCTAAAATTTTTAAAAGTGAAATCATAGGAACAGAGCATTTGTTATTAGCTATTTTGAGAGATGAAGACAATATCGCTTCTCAAATACTACAACAATATCAGGTGAGTTATGATATCTTCAAAGCGGAAGTAGAACAAAATAAAACAACCATCCGAGATGAAGCTCCAGGTTCGTCCACTGGTGATGACGATTATCCTGAAGAAGAGCAATTCATCCAACCTAAAAAGGTATCTGACATTAAATCTAAAACTCCGGTTTTGGATAACTTTGGCCGCGATTTAACAAAAGCTGCGGAAGAAGGACGTCTTGATCCTATTGTAGGTCGTGAAAAAGAAATTGAGCGTGTATCTCAGATTTTATCACGTCGTAAGAAAAACAATCCGTTGTTAATCGGAGAGCCGGGTGTTGGTAAATCTGCCATTGCAGAAGGATTAGCATTACGTATTGTACAACGTAAAGTATCGCGTGTACTGTTTAACAAACGTGTCGTTACGCTTGATCTCGCATCTTTAGTGGCAGGTACAAAATACCGTGGCCAATTTGAAGAGCGTATGAAAGCTGTGATGAACGAATTGGAGAAATCTCCAGATGTGATTTTATTCATTGATGAGATTCATACGATTGTAGGTGCTGGTGGAGCTTCGGGTTCATTAGATGCATCCAACATGTTCAAACCTGCTTTAGCAAGAGGCGAGATTCAATGTATCGGTGCAACTACATTAGATGAGTACCGTCAGTACATCGAGAAAGATGGAGCTTTGGATCGTCGTTTTCAACGCGTAACCATTGAACCTGCAACTCGTGATGAGACTATTGAGATTTTAAATCGTATTAAAGAAAAATACGAAGAACACCATAATGTCAACTACACTCCTGAAGCTATCGAAGCTTGTGTAAGTTTAACGACTCGTTATATTACCGATCGTTTCTTACCGGATAAGGCTATCGATGCGCTGGATGAAGCTGGTTCACGTGTGCATTTAACAAACATACATGTTCCACAATCCATCATTGATATCGAAGAGAAAATCGAAGAGATCAAATTGGAGAAAAATCGTGTTGTTCGCAGTCAAAAATATGAAGAAGCTGCAAAACTACGTGATACCGAGAAAAAACTGTTAGAGGAACTTGACCGTGAAAAATTAGCATGGGAAGAGGAAACGAAAGCAAAACGTTATGTCGTAACTGAAGATAATGTTGCAGAAGTTGTTTCGATGATGACAGGGATTCCTGTACAACGCGTTAGCCAGACAGACAGTCAAAAACTGTTGAACATGGGTGACCTGATGAAAAATAGAATCATCGGTCAAGATGATGCTGTTCAGAAATTAGTGAAAGCTATTCAACGGACACGTGCCGGTCTTAAAGATCCGAAGAAACCAATTGGTTCATTCATCTTCTTAGGCCCTACCGGTGTTGGTAAAACTGAGTTGGCAAAAGAGTTAGCACGCTTTATGTTTGATTCTGAAGATGCATTGATTCAGATTGACATGAGTGAGTATATGGAGAAATTTGCGATATCACGTTTAGTGGGAGCGCCTCCAGGATATGTTGGCTATGAAGAAGGTGGACAGTTAACAGAAAAAGTTCGTCGCAAACCATATGCTGTAGTCTTATTGGATGAGATTGAAAAAGCACATCCGGATGTTTTCAACTTGTTATTACAAGTGTTGGACGAAGGCCAATTGACAGATAGTTTAGGTCGTAAAGTTGATTTTAGAAATACCATCATCATCATGACTTCTAATATCGGAGCACGTCAATTGAAAGAATTTGGTCAAGGTGTTGGTTTTACAACTGCGGCAAAAACAACACAAGCAGATTCACATTCAAGAACTGTTATCGAAACAGCGTTGAAACGTGCTTTTGCTCCTGAATTCTTGAACCGTATCGACGATGTGATTGTTTTCAATTCGTTATCGAAAGAGAATATCTTCAAAATCATTGATATTGAGTTGAGATCTCTATTCGGTAGAATCACAGATTTAGGTTACACAATAGATTTGACTGAAACTGCAAAAGAGTTTATCGCAGAGAAAGGATACGACACTAATTTCGGAGCCCGTCCATTAAAACGAGCAATTCAGAAATATTTAGAAGATCCAATCGCTGAAGAAATCTTAAAAGGTGATATCAAATCTGGCGATCGTTTAAAAGTTGATTTAAACGCTGAAACGAAAGAAATAGAAGTCACTGCTGATCGTTCTGAAAGACCGATCGAGCCAGCAGATAAAAAAGAAGATTAATAGAATTTGATTTATTTAAGAAAATGCACCAGAAATGGTGCATTTTTTGTTAGAAAGTGTTAATAGAATGTTAAACTATTTTAAGTACCAACAGTCTTACAAATTAAGAAACAAAAAAACTACAGATATGAAAAGAATTTTATTAGCCTTATTAATAGGTAGTGCAACCTTAACTTCACTTAGTTCTTGCACAAAAGAGTATATAACAGAGGAAAATAATATAACTGTTAATCCTGGCAGATCTTTTATCTACACAGTAAAACCTAATCAATGGTCTTCAGATGATAACAAACGTATTATTCATAAGATTATCCTGCCTGAACTTACCAAGTATTACGTTGATCAGGGTGATGTTTCTGTACATATGAGCTTAAACAAAGAAATATCTTACAAGATCTTACCTGCATCATTTGCATTCAATGATGGTAAAGAAATTAACCCTGTTAGTTTTCATATCGATTATAAAGTAGGCGAACTCTCGATCATTGGTGAAGATCCGACTAATGAGTTTCAAATCAATTATCCAAGTCAAGATTTAATTATAAAAATTATATTATCCGACACTGATTTTGTTGACTAAAATACTTTGTAAACATCCTTAGTTTTATCCAAACTAAGGATGTTTTATGTTGGTAAAGAAATTATTAATTGAATAATTAATCAACAATATTTAATAATCCTTTGCTATAAGCTCATGTTTCTTATGTAGACTCTACACCTGCCTACAAATTTGCAATTTCTATTTTATTTCTTTCTGATTATATCCAATTTCCAAATACAAGCTTATTCCGAATAGCAATTAAAAATAGACTGGAAAGTATAAGAAAGAACACTAAAAAGAAACAGAAAAATTTTGTTGTTTTGCTTCTTAACGCAATGTCATCCTTATACTTTTCATAGATGGTCATGTAGCGTCTATTCCCAAAAAAAACAAAATACGTCGTTAATACGCTCAAAAAACCTAATAAAATTGCTGCTGAATCTGTAGGCCCTTGTCGCGTCTCTATGTCTAAATATAGAATATAACAATAGTAAAAAGTTACATAAAGACCAAAGAACAGACCAAAGAATAACCCTCCAACTGTCAGCGGCGGGTTATCATTTTTAAATTGATTGTCTTTATAATAACTGTTGAAGATTACAAAAAATAATTTATCCATGCTTTACTTTTATTAACAAGTATTTGTTACGTTTCTATGATTTAAACCTTTTCCCGATTAGATATCTACACCAAATTTAATTTACTTCGATCTGCTATCCAAAAAATTATTCTACAATAACATTTATACCAGCCATATTGGCTTTGTATTTAATCTTTTCAATCAAACCATAATAGCTCCAGTTTCGTAATAGAAATTCATCCTCTTTAGCAAACTCTTCTTTGGTCGTCTGATTGACTAATAATAATGTTCCTGCTTCAGATTTCACACATATATCAATCAGCCTTCGACTATATAGATGGAGACGACTATCTACATACTGCTTCTCCTTTTCGTTATACTGCTCCAAACTTTTCATTTTTTTCTTACGACCATGACCACCCCTATTGAATGTTGCAGCCTTTTGCAATCGTTGCTTAGCAGCCTGAATAGCCATCCGACGGTATAGGAATTCTTCTTTGTTTCCGATTTGATAACTATTCTTATCAATAGAAACTGTGATCGGATGCTCGACAGACAATGATGCTTCAGCAATGATATGATCTTTTAGTTCGTGTTGCTTTTTCGGTAATTCCAAAGCAAGCAACAGAAATATTTTCCCTTTCACAATCTGGATTGAACTTGTACATATTTTGATATGTCCCACCAGTGCTCGTTGTAGTAAAACCCTTTTGTCTGATCGGTCTTTACCTAGATACGTGCGGAAAGGAATTTTAAAAAGCTTCAATTTAAAATCCCAGCCTTTCTCATCATTGCTCAATTTTACTTGATTTCCACCGAAGGGAATTGGCATGTCCTTTTTATAATTCCTTAAAGATTTTTCACCTTTCCAATAAGCCACCCGATCAGTACTAAAAGCTCTGTTCAACGTCATATTCATTGATGAAAGAATATCGGATGGTAGTTTTCCTTTAAAATATAAAGACAATATGCGATAGGTGGTATTCATCTTTGATGATGTGAAGATACCTTCCGGATCCTTTTTAAAATCTCCCAATTTAACTTTAATATCATCACGCAGATAAATGAGATCCTTCATCTGCTCTTGAATAAATTGGTGCGTCATCACCATATTCGATCCGCGGTACACAACGTCCTGCCATTCGAACAATTTCTTATAATACTCAGATCGTTGTTCTTTATCATTACAATCTAAATAAAGCTGAACTTTTCGTGTTAAAACTAGCGTATCTTTTTCCATAACGGTATATATAATTAAGCGGTTTTCTTGGCGGTTTTAATCTTAGCATGTGCCTGGACAAAAAGCTTTTTGACCATAGTAGGATTCAATTTCAGTGATTCAGAGATTTGCTCAAATGACAATTGAAGCGCATAGCGCATATGAAAAATTTCTGTCTGATGGTCATTGAATTCACCTTCAAGGACAATTTTAGATGATCTATTTAACAGTTCCATGTGTTGCGAATTATTGAATACAGAACGTAGTGTCTCAATGGTTTTTTCAACCTGCAAGCTGACTTCATAGTCAGATATACCGCCCAAATAATGAGCAATACGCTCATAGTTAAAACTGTATTTTAAACAAAGTTTAATGAATAGCTGCTGTTGATTACTAAGGCTTGGCAATAGTTTGTTAAGTTGATCCAATCGCTCTTGTTTTTCTTCCTCCAGTTTCTCCAAATAGATCAGATCTACTTCGTCCTCTTCTTCTATTTCATAGCCGAGTAAAAACTCTTGATAATCCTCAATACCATCTAGCCGTAATAGGCTTTTGTGAAATCTATTGCACGTTGTATTAAAGAATGCATGTATAGCCGATTTAACCTGTGCCTTTAAAAAATTTAAGGTATCGTCAATATCCTTCACCTGTTTTCTATATAGCCATAGTCGCAATAAAGCTTCTTGAGCTATACTCTCAGCTACACAATCATCCTTTGTCGCCCGAAATGATCTAACGAAAAGATATCCGTAAAAGCGATTGTAGCAATAATTTAAGCCACGCTCATCTCCATCTTGAAGCAGGGAAATATACTTTTCGGCTTTCAGTATTTGTAAAGTTTTATTCATAATCATCGTTTTAGTCAAGGCATATGAGCATACCAATTCATCGGTTATTCACCTCAACAGATCTCAGCCGGCCTGGCGGATTTTATTGGAAACTGAGATCATGTTTGAGGTATACTAGGACTACTTAGAACATTAATATCATATTGGAATTGATCGGAAATAAGTAGCTTTATCAAGAGAATACCAATCTGTTATATATCTAACGACTTAAACTCAAAGAGTGAGTACCTAGATAATGTATAGGCTTACTTTTTCATCGTCATCAAAGTGACCTGAGCATGCTAGAGGTATATGGAGTTTTTAGAATATGGACTAACAGTAGGCCGTTGTGTAGTAATTAGTAGCATAGCTATCCCATAGATTGTATATACAGAAGTATTCAACTATGGATAGTTGTAATAAATAAGTATTTAGTGAGAGACCTATAGTCCTCACCCTACGGCTTCACAAGCAGCCTCAAGAATTATTTATGTGTGAGGGTATTTTTGCGGAGTTTGTGCGGTATGAAAAACCGCTTTGATGATGATCATCTCCTTCTCCTCATCTAACGTATAAAAAACGATATAAGGAAATTTCGTTAGCATCCTGCCACGAAAGTTAAGATAGAATACCTGGAAGTATCGGACTTTCAAAATATCAGCAACAGCTTTGTTATAGTCCTGAAGAAATTTTAAGGCAACTTTTTTAGAGACGTGTTCCAAATAATACGCGGTAGCTTCTTCAATTTGCTCTCTTGCTGCAGGAGTGATAAGTATGCTATAGGCCATATTTGACCTTCAACTCTTCGAAAACTAGACTAGCAGGCTGGCAATCATCAAGTGGCACATCATTCTGAGACAAAAGGAACTGCTCTTGTTCATCAGTTAGTTTGAAATTAGTCTCTTTCGACTCATATGTAGCCCCGATAAGTTCGAGTACTTCGAGGAAAAAAGAAGTCTTGTCTTCCGGAACAGATACTTTAAATGTAGTCATAACCAAATTTAGTAATAAATATTATAAGTTCCTAACTGGCAATAGTTTGAAATGACCGTATCAAGAGAACCTCAATTTTGTCTAATTTTAGTATTTCCAATATAGAGCTACCTTTTATATATGAATATTTTTAGATTAAAGAATACGACCAGAAAAAATTGACAGCTTATTTTCTAATTTCATTAACGAATAAGCGGACGCATTGTGTATATAACTTAAACCTAAACAATGAGGTGTTACTGCCAAGAACATTGTATAAATTTCAGATTATTGATAAATATTCAGTGAGTGGCAATAACCCTCACCCTACGGCGTCACAAGAAGC
>NZ_ASZT02000091.1:0-21778 GCF_001006065.1 Sphingobacterium sp. IITKGP-BTPF85 | reverse complement strand
CCCATCACCCCCAGGCCAATACCTTTCATACGGGATCCGATTAAGATCATTGCCAACAGGATCACAAATTGCACGAATATCATTGCGATATAAATTTAGGATGAATCAAATTTTCGATCGAATAAATCTCATCCCACTTCGCTTGTGTGATCAATTTACGTTCCGTCACTACAATTTCATGAATAGATTTACCTGTTTTTAAAGCTTCTTTTGCGATAGAAGCAGATTCTTCATATCCTAAGATCGGATTCAATTGTGTTACGATCCCGATACTCTGCATCACCAGATTTTTACTATGTTCGACATTTGCGGTAATACCGACGATACATTTATCTTTCAAGGTACCGCAAGCTTTGGTCAAGTATTGCAAAGAAGTAAACAGAGCCATGCAGATGACAGGCTCCATCACATTTAACTGCAACTGACCAGCTTCTGCCGCCATCGTAATCGTAAGATCGGCCCCGATAACATAAAAACAAGTTTGGTTGACCACTTCTGGAATAACCGGATTGACCTTTCCAGGCATGATCGAAGAACCCGGTTGCATTGCCGGCAGATTGATTTCATTAAGACCGCAACGAGGACCACTGCTCAACAGACGAAGATCATTACAGATCTTACTCAATTTTATCGCATTACGTTTCAACGTTCCGCTCAACTGAACCAAAGCGCCAGTATCATATGTTGCTTCGATCAGATCCGCAGCAAGCGTAACGGGCACCTGACTTATCTCAGCTAGATATTGAACACATAACTGTGCATATCCCTCAGGCGCATTCACGCCGGTACCAATTGCTGTAGCTCCCATGTTCACCTCTGTAATTAACTGTGAAGCCTCCCGAATGCGTAGCACATCTTCACCAAGCGTGGTTGCAAAAGCATTAAACTCCTGTCCCAAAGTCATCGGCACAGCGTCCTGCAACTGCGTACGCCCCATTTTTAAAATGCCGTCAAATTCCTTCCCTTTATTAAAAAATGCGCCTTGCAGATCCTCCAAAGCGTGGGAGAAAGCCCCAATTTTAAGATAAACTGCAATTCGAAAAGCAGAAGGATAAGCATCGTTTGTACTCTGCGACAAGTTAACATCGTTATTCGGGTGCAAATATTTATATTCTCCTTTTTGGTGCCCCAGATATTCAAGTCCCAGGTTGGCAATCACTTCATTGGCATTCATGTTACAAGAAGTACCAGCACCGCCCTGAATCAGATCGCTGATAAACTGATCCGTAAACTCACCTGCGATCAAACGGTCGCAGGCATAAGCAATAGCTTCGGCTTTCTTTGCATCCAGAATACCCAGATCTCTATTCGCCAATGCAGCTGCTTTTTTCACAAAACCAAATGCCTTTATAAAAAGAGGCTCACTACCGATGGAAATTCCAGTAATATCAAAATTTTCCTTCGCGCGTAACGTCTGTACACCGTAATAGCAGTCGTTGCTAATTTCTTTTTCACCTAAAAAATCGTGTTCAATTCGAGAAGATGTCATAATCTTTATTATTTAAAATGATAATCGTTTATAATGCTATTAATAACGCAAGAAATAACCTTGCAATGTTTCTTTATCATGTGTATTTAACAAGCCCAGCATCAGCAGTATCCGGGCTTTCTGTGGATTTAGATCATCGGATACCAACGTTCCTAATTCATCATCATTCACTTCTCCATCTTCGACGACCCGACCCGATACACATCTGCTTCCACGACACACCATGATGCCTGTTTTTACAGCCTGTTTTACCTGTTCAGTAAAAGCTTTCGAAAAATTTCCATTCCCTACACCCGCGATTACAATACCCGCGGCCTTTTCTTTTACCAGCAGGTTGAGGTAAGCTGGTGAAGCATCGGCATACATATATGCAATTTCAACCTTTGGGAAGACCGTATTAGCATCTATTTTAAAAGGAGCCAAAGGTTTCACCTGACGGTCTGAAGATTTGTAGAATTCCACTTTTCCGTCAAAAACCTGACCGATTGCACCACTATTAGGTGAACCAAATGCATTGACTTTCGTTGTACTCAATTTGGTCACATCCCTTGAATTAAAAATGGATTCATTAAAAGACACCAGCACACCTCTGCCCTTGCTTTTCACATCAGCCGCCAAGGTTATGGCATCAAATAAATTCTTAGGGCCATCAGCACTGATAGCGGTAGAGGCACGCATGGCGCCGGTCAAGACAACAGGACTATCGTAAGCCACCACCAGATCCAGAAAATAAGCCGTTTCCTCCTGCGTATCGGTACCGTGTGTAATCACAATTCCGTCAGCTTCCTTTTTACTGAAAATCTCATTAATGCGAACCGCTAACTTTTTCCAGATATCCAAACTCATATCCTGGCTACCAACAGAAGAAATCTGTTCACCGCTCACCTCCGCGATTTCGTTGATCGATGGAATACTCCCGATCAATTCAGATACCGGAATCTTTCCTGCAGTATACCCTGCACGATTTGCTGAAGCCCCCTGTCCAGCTATGGTTCCACCCGTGGCCAATATGATGATCTTAGGCTTTTGTCCATAGGCCAACTGCAGAAACAGCAGCAGGGTTAGAGATATCAGTAGTCTTTTCATTGTATTATAATTTGATTGGTTAAAAATTAAATAGCATTCCAAAATTCATCCGCATTGCATTTTTCCCTTTTGTAAGCCCCTCATCAAATTCTAGCTGTTTATAACCGAACTGTGGTTCTAATCCCAGCATCAGATTTTCTAGAACATTGTATGAAAGATTTAAGGTAAACTGATAATTATTCATTTTATTCCAAGGACTTAGCGTATTTTCTCCGCCCGAAAAATGATTATAGGAAGTCATAAGCATCGTATGGAATTTAGGTGTCCAAAAGCGCTGATATGATATAAATCCCGCAGTTACTTCCAATAAATTGAGTACCCCGGGCTGTTCTTCGTGAGCGAAGCCATCCAGTCCCGAACCTCCGATAGCCAAAAAATAATCAGCGATACCACGCCCCATATTCCATTGTGCCTGCAGGTTGTTGACCAATCCTGATTTTTTATTAAAAAAAATACTGGCCATCCCTGTCAGCCCCCAGCCATTGGCTGTCCTGTACCTGTAGTCCGTATCGCCAGTCAATACTTCTTTCGAATCGTAAGCAATATTACGGTAGACGCCTGCTACCTTTAAGAAGCTTCCTCCATCGTAGTCATAGCGCAGTGCACCGATGACGTCAGGAATACGTCGCGGTGCATAATCTACCCCACGATCTATATTGATGGTATAATCATACAATCTGCGGGGTTCCATTTGCTCTATCGCAAGTTCATAACCAGCACCGCCCTTTTCCGTAAATTTGTTTTTATAATTCAATTGAATGCGGCGACTCAGAACCATCCCGGTAGGACCATCCCAGTCCAGCAAACTTGCCGGCCACAGATCCGGATCTCCAAAGGTGGACCAATTCTGTCCCAAAGTAAAGTGATCATACTTAATCCAGGCATGGCGCAGTCTGAACAGTGAAGTCCGATTAGGTCCCCCCTCGAAATCACCTTCCAACATCGCACTGATCTCCTTGCCATTCTTAAGCTGCGTCGTGGAGGCAAAACGTATTTGACTCTGTCGCATGTCAACCCAGAATGCCGGTCTATCACGGCCATAAACATCATTTTCGTGGATTAAAAAAGAACTGTTACCATGCAGGTTACCCTTGATATCGTAGATTCCGTTTAATTTCAAACGACCGATTAAAAAAGAGGTCATTTTAGGTTTCCCATTCAGCGAATCCTTTGTCTCATAACGTATGAGTTGCGCACAAAGGGGCTGTACAAACAGTAAACAACAAGACATTAATATTGCTAATCGGTATTTAGTAGTAATTGGTCTATTCATAAAGACTCTAATCTAAGCCAACAGTAAGTAATCAGTATCCTTTACTCTCAGTTAAACCAATGCCTCCGTTAAAATGTTTTGCAAACTTTCAAATAAGCCACAACACACTTAAAAACAATTAATTACCACCAGTAATCATAAATACAATTTATTTAGATCATATTTCAGTTAATTCTAACCTAATTCAACCACACCCTATTTTATATATTTTCTTAAGACACAAGTCTAGCAGGAAAATTATTAAAAAAGGATAGCAAGACAACTTTATAAAGAATATTGCTATCCCCATCTATGCCATATCATTGTCAACAAATACATTAAACAGCTGTGTTTTTAAATTGCACACAACTTAATTGCAAATAATATTTATATTTGTACCGCAAACAAAATTGACATGAAAGATCTTTTAAAGTTGGACAATCAGCTCTGTTTTCCCCTCTATGCACTGAGCCGGGAAATCATTCAGCGCTACCGCCCTCATCTCGATGAGATCGGACTGACCTATCCACAGTACCTGGTATTGATGGTTCTTTGGGAAAAAGACCAACAGACCGTCAATCAGATTGGTCATAAACTGTTTTTAGATAGCGGTACACTGACACCGTTACTGAAGCGTCTCGAACAAAAACATCTGCTCGTGCGACAACGGAGTACGGTTGATGAGCGGGTTGTCGAAATCTTCCTGACAACAGCTGGAAAAGACCTGAAAAAAGAGGCCAAGTGCATACCGCAGAAATTAATAGAAGAACTGGAGATCAGTGCTGAAGAGATTGAAAGTATGCGCAACATTGCCAATAAAATATTAAAAAGTAAAATAGTAACAGAAGTATAACCTTGATATCAGGAGTAGCTGACAACTGAAAACACCAAAAAGAACAAATCTTTTAGTATCAAAATTGCACGCTTCGTTATCAACATATCATTAAAATTAAAACAATGGCATTAATTGAAGATTTACAGTGGCGCCATGCTACAAAAGCATACGATCCCACAAAAAAAGTAAGTAAAGAAGACATCGAAAAAATTGTAGAAGCGGCACGCTTAGCACCCACTTCTTCAGGATTGCAACCTTTTAGAATCATCGTTGTCGAAAGTCAAGAAGTTCGGGAAAGATTAGTTGCTGGAGCTTTAAATCCAGAGTGTATGCGCGACTGTTCTCATTTGTTGGTATTCGCTGCATGGGACAAGTATACCGAAGAACGCATCGATACCATATACAACCGTACAACAGAAGAGCGTGAATTGCCTGAAGGACGATTCAATAGTTATACAGATATGATCAAAAAGCTATACGCTTCTCAGACTGAAGAACAGCATTTTGTACATACCGCAAAACAATCTTATATTGGTTTAGGCTGGCATTGGCACAGGCAGCGGAATTGCGTGTTGATACTACTCCTGCTGAAGGCTTTAACAATCAGATCGTAGATGAAGTACTTGACTTAGCAAGCTTAGGTTTAAAAAGCGTATCATTAATGTACGTGGGCTACCGTGATGCTGAAAAAGATTGGTTAGCACCAATGAAGAAAGTAAGAAATCCGATAGAGGAATTTGCTATCTACAAATAATAAAAAGCAGGATTAGTAAAATAATACCATGTCCTGCAATCTATTGGCTAATAATAAAGAAAGGGTTATGTTTTACACATAGCCCTTTTCTGTATAGAAACATTGCCATGCTAGGGCAGTCTCGACCTCAATATGATGGAGAAAGATGTATAAAGGTGATTATTGGCACAAGATTAGTATAAAATTGCTATCATTTCATTGCGTAACTTTGGTACAGAAAAGAAACATCTTTTAGCTTTGGCGGTAAGTACCAGAAATATTATATTAGGATCAAGAATGGAAAAACAAGTAAATGCGAACGAATTTGTCGAACGGTTTATGTCCGGCAGTCTGGAACATCTAAAATACATGCAATCGTCAGTCAAAATATTTCGATTGAGCGAAATTGCGCCGTATATTAAATTTCCGACACCGCCTATTTTTCTGGGTTACAATTTACTTGTTCATATAACCGAAGGCTATTTTAAACACCAGATCGGCCCCAAAGAATATGTGGTTCAGGCGCCGGCGATCCTCATGAGCAACTATGGTAATATATCTGTGATCAGATCAGTTGATAAATCAGCCAAAGGACATTGTATTCTGGTCAATGATGCAGCCATGACCTCCATTTTCAGAGAGCAGGAAATTTTAAATATTTTCACCATATCACCGCTTCACAATCTCTCTGCAGCAGATGATCACGATCTGCACCAGCTATTTCGATTACTTTACAAAGAGTTGCATACGGTATCTCCGTATAAAGAACTATTTGAAAGCTTGCTTAAATCAGCACTGTTAAAAATCATCAAGCTTTCCAACACCAACAACATGCTCAACCGCAGTCAGGAGATTGCGATGATGTTTAAGCAACTTGTTCATAAAAATTATCTAAAACAGAAGGAAATCGGATTCTATGCCGATAAATTAGCCGTATCACCCAATTATCTCAATAGATGTGTCTCCTCTGTTTTTAAAAAATCATCAAAGGAACTTATTCTGGAAGTTCTGGTTATGCACAGCCAGCTCCTGCTATTCGAATCCAACAAAAGCATTGCCGACATATGTTATGAATTGGATTTCTCCGATCCGTCCTATTTCTCACGCATCTTTAAGAAAATTGTAGCATGTCACCAACCTCTTATCGAAATAAAGCAAGGTAGTTTCGTGCCACACATGCACGATTTGTCCTAATCTTTATACTAAATAAAACAAAGAGATTGCGTTTTTAGGTTTATTTTTGTACAAAGCGATGGTGAATATGCAATCACTTTTATAAAACTCATGTTAAACCAGAAAAAAATGTATTTTTTGATAACAAGTTTTTTGTTACCTTACTTCAGTACTCACTTCTCATCAGAGAAGTTAGGAGACGCTGAGCAAGAATGGTATCTGCATAAGCCCCTTCGTTATTGTTCATCATTTAATCCTACATTTTAAGATGCTTAACTTTTTAGAACAATCAACCATGACGCAAGATTTTGATATTTACATTTCCTCATTTAAGGAAAGATTATCCAGCTTATTTAATCAGGAATATGACTATAATAACCTTAGTCTATCGCGCGATTTACCGCCTGATTTTTTAAGCAAAATCATGGACATGACACCGCTTGCGGTTGCTATTCCAGAAAGCCATGGTGGTCGTGGAGTACATGTTAAAGAGTGTCTGGGAGTACTAGCTGCCGCTTCGTACGAATCGTTATCGCTGTCCCTTATCTTCGGAATCAACATTGCCCTTTTTCTAGAACCATTAGCGAAGTATGGTAATATCACCGTTCAGGAAAAAGTATTCAAAAAGTTTTTGGAAAACCAGGCAATGGGTGGCTTGATGATCACAGAGCCTGACTTTGGCAGCGATGCGCTCAATATGCGTACTTCTTATGAGCAGATAGGAGATCATTACAGCATACAGGGCCAGAAACATTGGCAAGGTCTTACAGGAGCAGCCGATTACTGGTTGGTGACTGCACGTAAAAGAAATGAAAACGGCGATCTGACCCGTGATATTGATTTCTTTTTAACGGAAGACGCAGCCGCAGAACAAAAAATTGAAGTTGAAAGACGTTACAACAGTCTTGGTCTATATGCTATTCCTTATGGAATCAATAATATTGACATCAAAGTACCCGCAGCACAGCGATTGGTTCCAGAAAGTACCGGGATAAAATTAATGCTGGATACACTGCACCGTAGCAGACTGCAGTTTCCGGGAATGGGTATGGGCTTTATCAAGCGTATGCTGGATGAAGCGATGCAACATTGTCATGAAAGACGTGTTACAGGCATCCGCCTTAATGAAATGGACTCCGTTAAATTTCAGTTATCACGTTTACAGGCAGCCTTTACCCTATGTTCGGCGATGTGTGCATACAGCACCACAGTAAGCTCAATCAGCAATGACTTATCTAGTCATGGTGTAGATGCCAATAGTGTAAAAGCATTCGTGACAGATCTGATGCAGGAAGCATCACAGATATGCTTGCAATTATCAGGAGCAAATGGATACCGCTTAGACCATATTGCCGGCAGAGGTGTTGTAGACAGTAGACCATTTCAGATTTTTGAAGGATCTAATGAAATGTTATATACACAGATTGCTGAAGCAATTGCCAAACTGATGCGCAAAAGCAAAGAAAACAATCTTCTGGCATTCTTAAAACAATATAAAGGGACAGAACTTGCTGCACCATTCTTCAGTGAAATTCTTAATTTCAATCTTCCAGATCAGCCAAAACAACGCGAAATGATGACTTTGGGAAGAATGATCGCACGCGTTGTTTGTTATCAATATGTATTGTTGATCAACAATGCAGGGTTTAACGATAAGATGACCGAAATAACTCGTCAGCATATCAAAATGGACCTAGCTATGTTTGCAGGTCAGTTACATAGCAACAACACAGCAGATCCATTAATGGATTATGAAGAAAATGCGGACTGGATGAAATTCGCATCGTTATAATGAATTAGGACTGCAGTTTCAAAGCATATAGAAAAAGACACATCGTCGTACGATGTGTCTTTTTCTGTTTAGGACTGATTTTAATCGGGTTCATCATCGCAACATAGTCAAGCCTCCCTCCCCCAATGAGCATGTTACCAAATGAATAAGCATAGTGGAATTCATATTTTTAAAAAATATTTTTAAAAAAAATATAGCCCTATTGGATTTAAAAACAATAAATAATGCAGAAATGTCATAAAATCTTAATTTTACGGGAAACCGTAAAATCCCGTTATTAGGAATTTTAACTTTGTATCATTCACATTAAAGGTAGGTGAGAATTTTTATTTACAACGTTTGCAATCGCATCCAGTTTATCCCTAAAATGCTGGATCGACTGCAAACAAATTGATTAATTAGTAATTTTTTACAGATGGTTAACGTACAGGTCCTACGTTAACCATTTTTATTTAAAATAAAATTCTTAATGGGGTTTATTGCTATGATTTACCTAAATTTAAACATAATATAAGGAGCAACTGTTTCTTTGTTATGAAATAATTTAAAAATTCCATTTATGTTGAAGAAAATCATTCTAGCAAGCTTATTCACATGCAGTATTCCGATTCTTGCATTTTCCCAATCACATGAATTGCGGGTAGGTGTTACTTCAGGTTCTTCCAATTTTACAGGACCAGGAAGCGATTCTAGATCATTCCTGAACGGTTCTAGCCCACAGGACTATTATACCAACAATCCTTTTGGAGTAAAGTATGGTATTAACCTGGGCGGAGCGATCAACTACCGCTACGTATTTAGCAACAATTTCTTACTGGGTGTAGAAGGTGCATTTGAACGTTTACAGACTAAAATATATCTTCAAAGCTTAGAAAACACGAATAACATCATAGGCATGACCAAGCTGAACCAGCAGTTTTTAAATTTTAATCCTTTCATTGGCTATCGTTTTTCATTTGAACCTATTACTTTGGATATGCAGTTGGGCGTTGATATCGCCAACACGCTTCAGATAAAAGAAAAAGGAAGTATTGAAGACAATAAAGGCAATGAAACCGAATTTGAAAAAGACAGAGGCAAGGATCTCATGAAAATGGATCTTAGACCCCGCCTACAGTTCAACGTCAATTATAACCGTTATACGGTATTTGCGGGTTACGCCTGGGGTACTAAAAACTACAAAGGGGAGATGGATGGCGCATCCTCATCAGATGCGACCCGTTTAAATGTCTTCCGTCTGGGGCTACAGTTTCAACTCTTAAGACCTTCTTTACAATAATAAAAAGTACGTGCCAAATAGACAGGGATTCGCTTTCTGAATATAAATTCAGAAGCCCTGTATAACTGGTTCGGCAAGGATAGAATATCGGTTTACTTAAATTAAACCGATATCTTTTGAATAAGCAATAAGCTGTTCATTCTTGGAGAATTCTAGCACTTCTTTCATCAGGTTCAATCTTTTCTCGACACTGCTCAGTCCTGATGGCTTTATCTGTTGTTGCTGCAGATGTTGTGGAATATCCTTCTGCAGTATTCCTTTTGCCAGTAGGGCAATGATATGAATATCGAGCGTAGTAAATTCATGTGAATTCTTTTCCCGGATAGACTGTTTAATTTCAGGGGACTGATAAAGTTTATCCTGATGTGCGGCCTGTAAAGCCTCTTTCAGATATTGCGCATCGCGTCTTGCTTTACGCACATAACCATCAATGGCTCTGCTTTTAAACAGTTCATCAATAACAGCAGTCCGACTTTCCGCTGATAACACAATGATCTTTAGTTGGGATTGGATCTCTTTAACTGCCTGAATAAGTGCCAGACCTCCCGATAAACGTTGCGGATTATGATCTTCTTCGAAAGTCAGATCGGTAATCAACAGATCGTAGGGTTCACCATCCCGCTGTGCATTTTTAACCCAGGTAAATGCATCATCACAATAATAGACATATTTTGCTGTCTGGATCCCCAGCTCCTGAAGTGTTTTCTGAACCGAAATATTGGCAATTTCATGATCTTCGGCTATAAGTACTTTTTTAAACATATAATAAGATCTTTTTAAAAAATAGGGATGGACACTTCAACCTTTAGCCCTTTCCCTGCATTATTGACAAAGGTAATCTTACCATCCAAATTAGAAATACGGTTTCCCGTACTGGTAAGACCATTACCTTTTACCTGCGATTCGGGCATTCCTACACCATTATCACTGTAAAAGATACGCAATAGCCCAGGAGACCAGTCAAAACGGATCACCACATCGGTTGCTTGGCTATGCTTGCGCATATTAACCATCAGTTCCTGTAGCACATGATGAACTTCATGCTTGATATGTGCCGTAACCCCCTCCCATTGCTCAGCATTATTTCCGGCAATAATGACCTTTCTATTTTCAGTCACAAAAGATTTCAAAAGTTCAGCAATTTGTTTCTGACAATCCGGCTCCGCATCTGGCGTTATTCCGGTTTCGTAAGAAATATCACGAGATTTCTCATACATCATTTCCAGGCGGTCGAGGATCCCTTCCCTGTCAATATCTTCCCTATTCTCGATTTCTGTCATGACGCGGTAAAGGCCATTGGCTACCACATCGTGAATCTTACGTGAGATAGTGAGCTGATTGGCTTTGATTCTATTTTGTGCCTCAAACTGCATACGTTCTTTGCGTCTCTTATACCATAAAGTACCGCCTACAATAACCGTAACACATAATAAGGAAACGCAGAATGTCCAAATGCGCTGCCTTACGATATTGAATTCTTTCTCCGCATTATCCTTCTGCAGGCTCAAGTTATCTGCCTTATTTTTTTCCACCTCATAGCGAATCATAGTAAACTGATTTTTTGCAACGAGACGTGCTTCCTGAATACTATCGTTCAGAACATTATAAATTTTAAAATAATATTTTGAGGAGTCACTGGGGCTCAATTGAATCAATGTTTTCAGTGCTTTAATTTGATCGTCTGGACTAGCAATTTTTTAGCAATATCATAACGTTTTTTAGCATAAAACAAAGCTGAATCAGGTTTTTGATCTTCATAATATTCTGTTATATGCAGGAAACTAGAATTTTGCCCACGCAGATCATGCTCTTGTTGCCTAATTTTTAATGCTTTTTGGTAGTCATTTATTGCAGGGTAAGTTGCATCCTGCTTCCATTTCACTCTTGTCAGATTGGAAAGCACACGCGCATATTCAACCGCATTTTTATGTGTACCACCGATGATACCATCATATATCTCACGAGCTTTTTTATAATCCCTATTATAAAGATAGGCATTCGCTAAATTATTCCGGTAGATCAGTGTATTTTGCGCATCGTCAGAATATTTAATTGCTAATTCATAGAAGAGAATAGCCTTTGGATAATCATAAAGTTCATCTGTAGAAAGTCCAAGAGCATTGAAATTCATACTGAGAAAACTATGATGTTCAGGTTTATTTTCATCCAGAAAAGGAACAGCCTGCAATGCTGTTTCCTGAGATCCAAAATAGTCTCCCTGCTCCTTTTGGGTAATCGCCATATTGATTAAACACTTGGCTACTTGCAGACTATCTCCTTTTTCCAAAAAGATCTGTTTTGCCGCATTAAAATAGAAGAAAGAACTATCTGCTTTCCCCATTTCGAGATACTCGAATGCCTTATCATAAGCCGGATTATCAATAGGAATTTCCTTTTGAATAACTGCTTGTTGACAGGAATAAAAAAAGACAATAAGTATGTATAAGCTAAAGCGTTTCAATAAGGAACTTATTTTGTTCGAATTTATCGAAATTTTACTGGAAAAACAACCAGACGCTTAAAAACAAAATAAGGCAACCTTGTGTTGCCTTATTTTAACTGATATTTATTTATCCTTATTTACCAGGACGAACAGGACCAGTATTTCCTTCATTGTCCACATCCTGCACAGAGGATAATGCTTGAGGGTGATTTGTATCTGTATTTGAAGGATTGCCAAATAAAAGTGCTAAAATGAAATACCACATTTTTCAAAAAATTAAAAGTCAAAAACCTGGTAGTCCCGCGGCTTCATGCCCGGGGTTACTACAATGTTTTCAGAAGGCCTTCTGAATTTTTTGGGAAGTGAGTGAGCTTCAATCGCGGGAACCAATAACTGCTTCCCAAACCGGTTAAAAACGACCGCGATATCCACTCCTTATGAAATCTTTTCGTCGCTTTCCTAGAAAGAACTAGTCGATTGATCAACTGATTTCGAAATCAAAATTAACGCAGATAAAAAGCTAAACATCAAAGGATTCCGATCTTTCCAACCTTTCCGTTATTATTCCAGAAATTCCGATAGAATTCCGAAAATTCCAGTGCAAAAAAGTGCGTAAAGAGTCTATTATTTACGGTTTTCCGTAAAATCGGGTGCTAGGGTTACTTTAATTTTGGGACAATGTTTGAGTTTGAAGAATTTAAAAAAGAGGTGATAAGTAACTTTAGGGAGTTGCTTTCCCAACATGAGTTAGATCTAAAACTTGAGAATCCCACACCCGGGAATCTAAGAGATTTGAGTTTAAAATTATTTGCAAATGGACTATCGAAAGAAGATACACAGATATTTCAGGATTTCTTTAATCCGATCAAACGATATGATGATCTGGAGACCAGCATCCGTCGATTTCCGTTAGATAAACTGAAACCGCTTAAAAATTTTATAACGGCTAAAACGAGCAATCCCGACGAAAACATCGTCAAACTACTAGCCATACTCACACAGTTTGGTCCAAGACCATTCCATAAATGGCGGGAATTGCGCCATTTAAAAAAGCGAACACCTGAATTTTGCGATCCTGATGATCATGAAAAAACGATCGTACCTGAAGCAAGTACAACAGCAATTGGTCACGAGAGTCAAGAACAGGAAAATCACATAGCGGAAGAGGAAATAGTCGAAAATAAAGAAGTGGAAATAGCTTCTGCGGATAATTCTAGCGACAAGGAGGTTATCGTAAAAAATAAAGACAAAAAAAAAGGGCGGCTTTCCCGGGAGGAAACCCCCAGGGAAAAACCGCCCTCAAAAAGAACGTCTATGAAAGTTCATGTTACTTCTCCAATTTTCAGTTGAAGCAACTGATTTATTTTATGGGTATGATCGCTGGTCTGTTCTTCCTGTATGCTGTATCCCATTTCTTGATCGCAAAACAACGGATGTGCTTGATCGAGGTACAATATGTTTCTGGAGATGATACAACGCAACAACCATACTCAGAGATTATTAAGCTAGATCCTGATCATCCAAATTATATCAAAATAAAAACATATCCTGATACCTTAACAGAAAAAACAATCTACCCCATACAGATCTCTAAAACAAACAATCATGTTCAATTTTCAACTGCCCCAGACGCATCAGCTTTACAGGATCTCAAATTATTAAAGGATCCCAATCATTATATCATACTGCTCTACCCGGGAGAATTTTCCGTCGGACAAAGCATGAGGCGGGGACCCTAAAATGATTTTTATTTACCTTTTAAAGTCAATCTATAAGCGATTAACATAAATGGAATTGTCCCTACCATAACGATTGCCGTAGCCAATAGTGCATCTTTTGAAAAAACCGAAACGATAGCACTCGCTATAAAACAGATTCCAAGCTGAATTGCATTTTGTAAGCCCGCGGCTTTACCCAGATTATTTGGAAAAACACGTAGTGCTTGCGCAACTACAATCGGGTAACATGCACCGTTTGCTAATGCCATACCGCAGAACGGAATCAGTAATAATGTCAATGTAGGTGTCGTCATCACACTCATAGCATATATCGCTAGAAGAGACACGGAATATAAAATCAGTAAAACCGGCATCAGTTTTTTGGTCTCAATACGGTTTGCCAGCGCCCTATAGCCATATCCGCCCATCATAAATGCAATGGTCTGCGGAACAAAGCTCAATCCGATCTGGCTTTCGTCATAACCCAGTTCTTTGAGAAAAAATGGAGAGCCCGTTAACCAGGCAAAAAATGAACCCGAGCAGAATGCATAGAGCAGCACATTGCCAACATACGCTTTAGATTTCAAAAGTGAAAAATAAGATTGTTCTGTTTTTTCAACAGCTTTTGTATCATCCAAAGCATCCGACTTATGTTTACGCATTAAAGTCAAGGTATATAGAATCAGTAGCACGGCTATACCAGCCAGCGTAATAAAAATGGATCTCCATCCAAAATGTTGCAACAGATATACACCCAGCAAAGGAGCCAGAGCCGGAGATAAAGCCACCATGGGCATGATCGTCGCGAAAATTTTATTGGTCTGAGATGCCGGATAATATTCAACAACCAGAGCCTGCCAGCTTACCGCAGCAGCACAGACACCGATTGCCTGCAGCAAACGTAAAACAAGTAACGAAAGGACATCGTTGGTAAAAAAGATACACAAAGAAGCGAGCGTAAACAATGATAGTCCGATGAGGATGGTTTTGGGTTTCCCGATCTTATCGGCTATTGGCCCCAGACCAGCTGTGCAAGAGCATAACCAGCTAAAAATAAACTTAAACTCGCGCTGATACTACTCTTATCTGTCGAAAGATCCAGTCGCATCATATCAAATGCCGGCAGATACATATCCGTTGCCAAAAAACCAATAATACTCAGTCCAACCAAGTAAATCAAAAACAAAAAACTATTCTTTTTCCTATCCAACATATCGTTTTCACTAAATTTCTGCAAAGGTAACAATTTTAATGAAACGTTTAGCAGGAGATGGTCACTGTTTAATTTTGTGAAAAATTAAGTAATTTAAAAAGCCCCACTGCATTCCCATGTAACATTGGAACACCGGACTGATTATATATAGGAATAACCTTCCCCTAAAAAAAGATGGTAGAAAGCTCTTTCTAATTTTTATCAGTCCGAATCCTAATTTTTTGTTCCCAGGTATATGCTAGTAGGTTTTTGTAGCAAGAACAATCACTAGTCTATTTTGGAAATATTATTTGAAAAGTTTTAGAGGAATTAATAAAGTAATTTAAATGGCGCAGAAGCTTATCAAGAAAAAGTATATCATGTATCCTTTTTCGATATACATTTTTTTATTACTACAGCTATTGGAAGTGTTTGTTCTGGCGCATTCTTATAAATTCTGACAAGCGTAGGGTGAGGTGTTGATTATATTTTTTTGAAAATAAAACAGCCTGCCTCTGATGGATGATCTAAGACCATCGTATCTTTATCTTCTTTCCATATCAGGTTGATGATCATAAAATCACCAGCTGCGGCTCCCGTAAAAAATATAGCAAATATTAACAAGAACACATTACCTATAAAAATTGCAATAATGCCTGGCAATAATCCTAAAATAATGGCTGGCATAATAGCTCCTACTATATATTCTTTAACTCTTAAAGGTTCTTTACAATGGCAATAGGGAGTTAACATCTTTAATAAGATTCCAAACTTTATGGATTTAAAACCATGCTTAGCGAAAAGGGCAAAAGTAGCTCCGTGAATTAATTCATGTACAACTATACCGGCAAGTAGAACGATTACAATAGCTATTGAAAAGAGCGGGTTTTCTTTAAAGCTCTCCACAAATAATCCAATAAAATCCAGTTCACCCCATATCAAATAAAAGGGAAGACCATATACTAAAATGATGGGTATGAATAAGAGCAGAGAAAAAATATTTGCCTTGGCTAGATCAATAGTTCGAATCTCCTTTATATAATTTTCTAATAAATTTTGTTCCATATACTTACTCAATAACGTAATTTCATTTATAGAAGTTTAAATAAAAGTTCACCACAGTAATACCCAATTTTATAAATTGCAAATACTGAAATTGTTGCTATTATAATGAATCTTTTATTCTTTACGTATAGCTGTAAAATATTATTTAATCCCATAAATGTGTCCTATTATTTATTTTGCAATCAACTACATCCCATTTCATCTTTTACTCCTTAGAAAGTTAATGCTATTGAACGAACTGAAATACGTAAGTAATGATAAAATAAATTAATATTCCTACTATTGCTGCTAGCAAATAATAAATCTTTTTATTCATAAATTTAAATTGACATAAATAAAGCGATTATTCAGAGAATTCGACCATCAACTTGAGTGATCTCATAAGTATCCAATTCTTGAACATCGATTGATTTTAATTCTAAGTTATTCATTTTTATCTTTATAAAAAAATTATTCATACTCTATTTCTAAGGTTATTTTCGTAATTATTGTTTTCCTGGAGGTCGAAACTATCCTCTCTTTGTGCTAGATGGTTGGCTAACTGCTTTGTTGATTGGCAATACTAAATTACAATTGCTCAATGCTCAAAAAAGCATTGGCGATATTTTCTGAAAGTTAACATTGTTCTGCCGAAATATGTCTGATCTTTCCTTTCCAGCATACCTGAAGTCTTGACCTTTCCATGTTCTTTACCAAAGATTATATTCTTAACAATATGTGTTGGCAATATTATGGGTATTTACATTTTGGAAAAACTCATGTTATCATAACTCATGAGAAATAACACGGAGCTATATGATCACAAATAAGTAAAGCCACATCTCTCAACGTGGCTTTACTGCACATATATAATAATTAAACAGTAAACAGTTCTTTTCAGATTAAAATCTATTGCAAGCTCATGTGCTAATTGTAATCCTTCTTATTTTTTGTTGATCAGATATCCTTCCGGTTATCATCCGAATCCATGTCAATCAACTTATTATACGGATCGATTCCAACCTGAAGAGGCAACTCGTCGACCACAAGTGTTATTTTATTATTGATCTGATCGATCCTATGTTTTTTCAGATACAATTCCTGTGTTGAATGGCCATCTTTCTTATTTGTTTTTGCAAACACACCGATCTCAATGTAGTCCCTTAAAGGCAATGACTCCACTGTGTCTTTATCCGATTTCTTAAATGAAATGGGTTTATTGTCTTTATCATGATAACTTTTCTTTCCATTCTCATCCACACGATATTTGGCAACCTCAAATTCAATATCGACCTGATACTTACCATTTTTCATTTTTTTAGCAGTAACTTTTTCAACCTTATTATTATATAAAGTGATGGTCTCAAACATATCCTTAATCAGATACTGCAATGAATCGGGTGTCGCTTGTTTAAAGTGCTCCACAAACTCCAATGATGTTGTATAGGGTGGATTTTGAAAAGCCGTATGTTCCAGATAGGTTTTAGCAGTCTTATTGAAAACATCCTCACCCAGATAATCACTTAAAGCATACAGCACCAAGGAACCTTTCTGGTAGTGGATATACATTTGATTTTCATTGAACATGAGCGGCCTCTCGCCCAATTTCTCAGCGCTTCGTCCTGTTAGATACCCGTCCAATGCATCTTTTAGAAATTTGCGCATCTGCCCCTTACCATAACGTTTTTCCAACACTTTCAACGAAGAATACTCCGACATGCTTTCCGATAGCAATGTAGCTCCCTGTACATTCGCACCTACGACTTGATGAGCCCACCATTGATGTGCAATCTCATGTGCGGTTACCGCATAAGGATAATCCACCGCATCTTCATTTTTCTCCTTTACATCAGCAATAAACCCGATAGCTTCTGAAAAAGGAATGGTATTGGCAAATGATTGAGCAAAGGTTCCATCGGTAAGCGGAAACTCGACAATACGCAACTGACGGTGCGGATAAGCACTGTATTCTTGGCTATAATAAGCCAGAGATGCCTTACTGGATGCCATCATGCGGTCCAGATTGAACGTATGTCCTTTATGATAATATACTTCCAGCTTCACGCCATTCCAGTTGTCTTTCTTCACTTCATATCGCGCAGAATTAAAGGCGTAGAAATTGAGAATCTCCGTATCCATCTTGTAGTGGTAATATTTACGACCACCCTTTTCCCATTCCTTAGTCAAGTAACCTGGTGCTATGGACAACTGATCCAAATCCGTACTCACGATAGCCTCAAAACGAATCCAATCGGCATCATTCGAAATATAATTGTTTTGCAACGCTTTCTGATCTGTTGGTGGTGCCATCCGATTTCGATGTGGCAGTCCGTATTTCTTTCGGATATCGTTCTCGACCAATTCCCCCCTATCCAAATATCCAATATTTGGGAATTGCATATTGTTGATAAAAGTACCATTGCCTTTGACTGGAGATCGTTCATTCACCCAAGTATTGCGCGGGCTTTGGGTACTGAAATTCAAAGTAATGGAATCACCTGGAGCAAGCGGTTGCTGTAATTTATAGATGTTAAAATTGTACTTATCATCTTCCGAAACTAATGTATTGGGCACACTAAACGAGAACTTGTAATCGTAATCATTATAATTGACAAAAATCGAATCAATGGCTACCCCGGTCTTATTTTTCAATACATAAGCTACCTGTGCCTTAAAGCTTCGCTCTTTCGGGTAGATATCCATATTGAATTTAACATCCACAACCCTAGGCTGTGGCCGGTATTGATATTTTTTGTATTTCTTTTCCCATTCAACAGCCTGTTTTTCATGATCTAAACTGGTGTAATAAGGTTTTTTAATATTATTTTCATAATATATACCAGCTCCCATAGCGATAAATCCGACAAGACTGACCGTGATTATCGCAGTAATAGTAGGATTTAAATTACTTTTTAGGATCAGCCATCTTTCCTTGATTCCTGAGAACAGACCTCTTCGCCATAGTAATAACGAAATGGTCACGAAGAAGACGGAAAATAAAAGCCAATATAACCTATAGGTCAAGAACGGCAACACATACCCGAAGCCATCCATATCCGAATAATCAAGTCCAGGTCCCTGATTAAATTTGTAAATATTCTGTTCCACTCCCATTGCCGAAAGAAAAGGCAATGCGATAAACAAGAGCAAGAGTACAAAAAAACCCGTCAAATAATTTTTAAACAAAGTATGGACAAACACAGAGACAAACAACCAAGCTATATTGGAAAGCATGCCATACACCATGAGGTTCATCACATATTGTCCGATTTCAAAAGTATAATACCCATGATATACCTGAAAGGCCATACAAGTCACGATAACAACCAGTAACAAGGCCAGCTGCATTTTGATAATAGCAATTAAAGTTGATAAAAGTAAAACCCAGTTCGGGACAGGACTCGCATCAATCAATCCCCCCATACGGCTAATGTTCCCTCGATGAATCAGCAAACCTGTAAACAGGAAAGTCAATATCAACAGAAAAAACTTAAATGTGGATCCAGGTATCATCAGCATTTTCCAAGTAACAGGATAAGTCGATGTTCCCGAAATAGAACCGACGGTACTTGCCATTAAGATAACAAAGAGGATCCCTACCAATGTCAAAATCATAAATACAGGATTTTTGACAATGTAACTGAAGTTGTATCTCGCCAATGCCCATGAAGTTTTAAAATAGTGAAAAGCTGAAAAATTATATTTCACCACCGGAAGATCCATTCTAAAAATACTTTCAAAATTATTTTTAGTCACGCGTTTACCAATTTTACTCGTTTTAAATGTAAAAGCTTGTTGAGAAAACGAAAAGAACAAGTAAAAACCACCAATAAAAAGTGAAGATACGGCTAGCCATATCAATCGGTTATAGATCACCGCTCCAGTAAAAGGAAGATTTCGGATATCTTTTTCTGCTGGAGACCAGTATTGTGTATAGTAGGAAATGGCACTATCCCCAAATGGATCGATCAATGCACCGAGGTAACGGTTATCCATATCAGCTGTAGTACTTTGCACCACCGCTTGCAGCAGGAGTAAAATCAATACTGCAACAAAACCCACATATACATTTCTAGTCAGTGTCACCAATACAAAAATAATGGAACTGAAAATTATCAGGTTGGGGATGACCTGAATAAGATAGGTCTGAAAATAGGCAAATACATGTACCGGCCCCAATAAACTTTGGTTAATACCGGGAACATACTGCGCAACTATAATCCCTAGTGTAGAAGTCAATACGATGATTAAGACTACTGAAAGTGAACCAAAAAACTTACCCAGTAAATAATCAGTCTTGGTAAAGGGATAGCTAAAAAGAATGCTATGCACATTGTATTGAAAGTCCCGATAGACAGAAGCCCCCACAATGGTTGGGATCAGAAAATAAATGAGATTAGACATCCCATTAATCATTTCGCTGATCGCCAGAGGTGAGTTCATGATTGTATTGGAAGATGTTGTCGCGGTAATACCATCAAAGATACCAAGTGCAGACAGCATGATGAACAGTGCTAGCACAAAGAACAGCAACATGTAGATATAGATGGTACTATTCTTAAACCAGCGGGTGAACTCAAATTTAAAAATAGTGCTAAACATGGTGTTGATCTTTTTTAAGGGCGACAAAATAAACATCTTCCAGTTGTCCATCAGCAGGAACAAAAGATTCATCAGGACATAGATCGCTATACACGCGAATATTTAAGGTATTATCCTGATTATAGTTGGTCGATATCACATTATATTTTTGGGTGTACTCATCCAGTTGTTCCCGGGTGATGATACGTACCCAAATCTTCCCGGACAGTTCATCTATTGTTTCTTTCGGAGTCCCCCTTAATAAGATCTTACCTCCATTCAGGATGGCCATTTCATGACACAGTTCACGTACATCATCTACGATATGCGTAGAAAATATAACCGTATGATCCGTGCCGATCTCGCGCAGTACATTGAGAAAACGGTGTCTTTCTGCAGGATCAAGTCCGGCAGTAGGTTCATCCACAATAATCAATTTGGGATCGTTCAATAGCAGTTGAGCAATACCAAATCGCTGTTTCATCCCACCAGAATATCCACTGACACTTTTATGGCGTACATCCCACAGATTGGTCACTTCAAGAACACGGTTGATGATTTTTTGGCGATCAGCACCTGAAGAAATACCTTTAAGACGAGCAAAATATTGTAATAGATCTACAGCCGAAAGTTTGGGATAGACTCCAAATTCTTGCGGGAGGTAGCCCAGTACTTTTCTCAAGTCCATCTGGTTTTTCAGCACATCAATCTGATCAAAAGTAATTGTACCACTATCCGGTCTTTGAAGTGTCGCGATAGTTCGCATTAAAGAAGATTTACCAGCTCCATTTGGCCCTAAGAGACCAAACATACCTGGTTTAATTTCAAGAGTGACATCATCTAAGGCTTTTACACCATTCGGATAGATTTTACTGAGGTTTGTTATAGATAAATTCATAAATAAGTTAGCTGATAATAATCGATTAGTCGATTGAATAAAAAAATTGTTACAACAATATAAAAAGAATATCTCAAATTAAGTTTTCGAAGAACCTTCATATAGACTTATTTAATACTCTTTTTACTCAATAAAACCTATTGGATCTGACTTAATAACTGATACCCGATTTACCCTAGTCCATGTCCTATTTTATAAATTATGTATCAAGAAAATGGACAATAAGATTGATTTTTGAAGTTTATTGTAAAAAGCTAAAATTT
>NZ_ASZT02000090.1:0-21850 GCF_001006065.1 Sphingobacterium sp. IITKGP-BTPF85 | reverse complement strand
TTCTTTAATTGAACAAAAATTAGCTTTCCATAACGATAAAATAAAAGAGCTCGACGAACAGAAAGGGAATTTCAATCTCAATGAGCAATATGACGAGGATATTGAAAAGCTTAATCAAGTAAAATATGAACTTAATCGTACGGCAACACAAATTAGTCAATTGGAAGTAAGAAGAGATTTAATTATAGAAAGTAAAGACGATTTAGAACAGGAATATGCTAATATAAACACAAACCAAATAAGAAGTTTGTATAATAAAGCAAATGCTTTAATTCCTGATATTCAAGTCACTTTTGAAGAGACATTGAAATTTCACAATGAGCTTATTTCTGAAAAATTAGACTATATTACAAAAGAATTACCTGATTTAGATATAAAACTGAAAAAATTAAGAACTGATTTATCGAAATTACGTGATCAAGAATTTAGCTTGACTACTATAATTCAAAAATCAGGAGTAATCGAAGATTTAGAAAAAATTGTTACAGAATTAAACAAACAGTTTGAGCGTAAAGGTAATTTAGAAGAGCAAAAACGGCTTTGGGAAGTTTCTAATGAAAAAATAGACAGAATTGAACGTGAATTGGGTCTTATCAATGAGGACATTACCTCTAATGACGATTTAATAACAAGTAGAGTCACTCAATTTAATAAGTATTTCACAAAAATGTCTGAGATACTTTATGATGAGAACTACATACTTACACCCAGAAAAAAGGACATAGGATACGATTTAATTGTAACTAATATCGAAGGAAATCCAAGTACAGGTAAGAAAAAGGGGCAAATAGCTGCTTTTGATTTTGCCTATATCCAATTTGCTGATAATTTAGATATAAGATGCCTTCATTTTATTTTACATGATCAATTAGAGAATATTCACGATAATCAATTGAACACATTGGTCGAGGTTGCTAATAGTCTAAATGGTCAATATATTGTTCCTATTCTACGGGATAAAATACCGAGTAATATTGATATTAGTCAATACGAAGTGTTGTCTTTATCACAATCCGATAAACTATTCCGTTTATAACATAGCTTCCCACATAATCTTTCTTTATGTGGGAAGCTACTATTACAATTCCCCTTTAAATGCCTGATCTAATAAACTACTTTTTAACGCTTTCATATTGTCCAGTTTAATCTGAATTTCATTAATAAAGCGGTTAGTTGTATCCGTTATTAATTTTATAGTTGAAACTATTTTTTTCTGTTCACTTATAGAATTGGGCAAAGGAATTTTTATTGATAACAAATCTTTATCTGAAATTGCAGGATATTGCGCTCCTTTAATAAATGGAGTAATTAATTCTTGAACCTTTTGAGAGGTTAAAAAATAGAACAAGTATTCATTATTCAACTTTGTATCTAATGGTCTTAAAACACAAAAACCAGTAGAGGCAATTGGATTAATGTAATCTTTATTGACAATAGCAATATTTTTTAAATTTGGTCGAGTTGTAGCAAAAACAATATCACCATATTTTAGCGCTTTTTTTGCTCTACTCGGAGCATCTTTACCTTTAAGAATTTTAGGATTATCTATTGAATATTGTACGTTATTGATAGATGTAATATCAATATAAGTAAATTCTCCATCTTTAAGTTCAGTTATTGGATTCATGTTACTAGTTTTTTCTAAAATTTGTCCAATTTCTACTTGTTTACAATCTAATTTACCAAACTCTTCATCTAAAATACTCAAAAGAAATGCTTTTGAGTATTTTAGATTCTCTTCAAGTAAAGAAATAGAAGTATTAATTTTACAAATAGAGTTTTCTAAAATATCTACTATTCTGTTCTGAACAGAAATTGGAGGGACCAATATAGGATAATCTTCTAAAGCCTTTTTATTTACTCCTGACTGTCCGGCCGATCTTTGAGATAGACCAATAATGTAATCTTGAATGCTTGGCGATGATAAGAAATTAAAAAGGTAATCTTTAGTAATTAGACTCTCATTAGGTATCGCTTTCATTAAAGCTACATTATAAGCCCCTTCTAGCCCTCTTAAAATTTGAAATACTGGTGGACCGTATCTCCCTATCATTACATCATCTTTAGTACAGAATTTTTTTGCTTTAATCTTTTGTACATAACTATGTTATCATCAGACTTATAATCCCTTATTTGAATCAATCTAATATAACCTTCCTTTAAAGTATTTGAAAAGGTAGACTTAGGTGGCTGTGAACCTCCTGAAAATAATACAACATCATGTAATTTCATTTCTACCCACTTATCCATGTATCAAAAATTCAATTTGGTTCATAAGATCATTTATCTTTTTATCATTATCTTTAATTTTAGATAAAATTTTGGTTGGTATTAAGTGTTCCACTTCAACAACCTTATTTGGATTTTTGGCACTGATGTCATAATCTACAATGTCTTCAACAGAAACAGTCCAATCATTACAACCTTCGACTGATTTACCATTAGTATGATTTCTCTTGCTTGGGTTTTTAAACAATTCTACAAACTCCTGCATGTGTTCATAAGCAATCGGTTTATTCTTGGTTAACTTATACGGTGGTGTTACATCATAATACCAGATTTTAGATGTAGAACCTTTTCTGTCAAAGTAAAGAATATTTGTTTTTACACCACTGTAAGGCAAAAATACACCACTTGGTAAACTCACAATCGTAAAGTAGCTTATAAATAACAGCTTACGAGGCGATCTATCGTTGTCGGTAACGATTTAGTAATGGTGCTCATCGCATTCAAATTCTTCGAATTTCCTTGTAAATCAATTACAAAAGTACAAAAAAATGGGATGGAATATTCCTGCTCTTACTCATTTTTTGAGAACCATCTATTCCTAAAATCACAGGAGTTTCACTTAATAAACCAATCGGTTCTTTAAAAACATTTGTTTTAAATTTCGTATTAAACCTTTTTGTTATTGTTCTTGCCATTTCAATATGAGGGAGTTGGTCTTTCCCGACAGGAACAACATCACTTTTACAAAATAAAATATCAGCCGCCTGATGAACGGGATATGTATACATTCCGGCATTGATAACACTTTGACCCGAAGCTGTAATTTCTTCCTTTGTAGTGGGATTTCTATTAAGTTCTGCATTTGAAACCAATGATAAAAATGGTATCGTTAGTTGATTAAGTTCCGGTATGTGACTATGGGGAAAAAATATGTGTCTTATTTTTTAAAGGGTCTAATCCACAAGCCAAATAATCTAAAGTAAGTTCTGTAACGAATTTAGAAATATCCTGAAAAATATCTCTATCAGTTAATACTTGATAATCTGCAATTAAAATATAGGTTTCCACACCCAAATCTTGCAAACGAACTCTATTTTGTAATGAATCAAAATAATGTCCAATGTGCAAATTCCCAGTAGGTCTATCTCCAGTTAAAACTCTATGTTTTGAGGATTAAGATGTAAATCCTTTTCTAAGTCATTACTTCTTTTAATAGCAATATCTAATGATGTATAGTTAATCTCTTTATTATTTGAATCTGTCATATTTTAAAATTAGAATTTGGGATGGTGCGGAAATAGCGAACCGTCAGCCGAGTTTTGTCCTAAAGTTAAATAGAATTACCAAAGTCGAGCATTTAATGTCAAGCCCCACTATTGCAAATACCCTGTTAGCGGTTCGTTGTTCTATTTTTCATCTTTCTCAATAGCAATAATTGGCTGGTCAATACTCCATTTCCAAGTTCCGTCATTTTGTTGTCGCGCAACTTCGGCAGTCACAAATCCATTTAAAAGTCTGGATGAAGTCAACGCTAAATTTCCATTGATAATTGCTGGTCGCTGTTGACCTTTTTCAAATATAGGTTTATCAACCAATAATGAAATGTAAAAATCTCCTATTTCTACTTTACCTTTAGCAAATGAGTGATTTCTGTCTGTAATTAAAACAGCGTCATCTTCATATATTGATATTAGTCCATCAATATTTCCTGTGTTTATGTATTCCAAAAATAAGTCTGTAATATCTTCTGGTTTTAATGCTTTTTCCATTGTTTGTTAGTCGCTTTATTTTTAACTTGTCATGATATTTTTTAGGGTTACTTTGTCTTTGTTACAATGACCACTAATGACACGTAGCAAAAGTCAATGGCCATAGCTACACCAATAGCAATGCTGGCCACTGATAATATAACATTATTTGCACCAAGGACTGCCGCTCTAAGCCAATTAGTTTTATGGATATAATGGTTGTCGAAATAGTTATCGAAATTACTCATTTCATTATTTTGTGTGTTATTTTGTTCTTTAACTTTAATCTCATGCCAGTATGCCTCCTTTAGAATTTAACACAATACCGGTGAACTTTTCTTTGAAGACGGACATTATAAGGGAAGTAGGGTTTTAGCTGAAAGGTTTAATAGTCTGAATAAGCAGTAGCCTTCATCAGTATGATGTCTGCCTTGGAAACATTTTTTTGATATTCGGGTTTTGCAGACAAAGTTTTCCATTCATTATCGTCTCCGAAAGTTTTCCAATGGGCATCTCGATCTTTCATGTTTTCAAAACTTGTCATATACATAAGGTTGGGCATATGGCTGCCTGTAATTACCTCCGCATAAAAAACTGCATTGAAGTTTAATCTTTTAAAAAGAGGCACCTCACCCCCTTCATTAAACATGTGCACCTTATTACGATAAATCTTTTCAGTATGTCCTTCGTAACTTCTTAACTCATACACGTGTTCTGCTTTCGGTAAGCTAAGCTTAGGCAATTGCATCAGCGGTGCTGTTTTGAATGCTTTTAAAAAAATAGATTCAAATCGTGTATACGGTGGGGTCGTATACGGGGCATTGATATATTCATCTCCTGCTTTCATGTAGTCAGCGTTTCTTTCAAGTTGGGAAGGTATGCTAATCATTTGCTCTGCAGAAGCTAAAGGAAGAATTACATATATGTATTTTTTGTTGCCGTATCATTTGCAATCGGTTTAAACACACCAATACTTTTTATTCCCAATTTGTGAGCGGCAGGAATAAAGGCTTTTTCATAATATTTATCAATAATATTTTCCTGTTCTATGGTGTTAAAATGATAAACTTTATTTCATAAAACTCCTGTTTTTTCTGTGCAGATATTCCAGTGCTGAATAGCAGCATAGCGGCAAATAAAAAAATGAAATATCGCATATTTATTTTCTGTTTCCATAAAGGTATAAAAACCACTCCTTATATTCAATAAAACAATTGAATACTTATTTTGCAGGGTAAAAAATGCCCCTGGTGAAAGCAAGTCCGTGACTGGCTACTTTTCCTGTAGTACCAAACGCTGTAAATCTGGGTCATTCTTAATGCGTTCCATTTCACTTTCAATAATCCCTGCACTATTCTGCCTCACCCGCCTCTAATTAGTTTCGATTTCCAGCTTCACATTATCTGCCCTGTTTTTTTGATAAGAGATAATATCTGCGGTATCTTTTTCTACTACGATTACGGTGGAGTATGAACTGACCCAATCGGGTGAATCGTTCAAAACAGTCCTTGAATCTATGATTGAATGGGGATTGCAGCACAGTGAATTAACCTCCATACAAAACAGCCTGATTGAGTATGCCCGGGTCTAATGTCTTTCTTTTATTACACTTTGGATAGAAAAATCTTACCCAAGTTGGGCATAGCTTGGGCTTTTTATTCATTTTAAAGTATAAATTTTGTATTTGCGGAATTTTCCGCTTATAAAATTTATAGGATATGAATTTCTCATTGAGTACTATACTTTCTGAAATCGAGCGTCAAGAACGCAATATTTCAGCAAAAGCAGATCACTTGATAGACGAGTCTTATCAGATGATGGACTTACCCCCAAAAGCTGGAGACATTTATTTATCAGTGAAAAAAAGGCTACGCATATTGTTTAAGGTAATCCCTTTCTTTTTCACAGGGAGTTGCGCAGCGCATAGGCTGTCAAGAAACTTCGTCCGGTTTATTTTTCTGGATTTAAGTTCCATAAATGTATGATAAAAGTCACCCAAACTGATATTGAATGTACTTTCAAATGTTTTGGCGATGACTTTGATGTCTGCATTTCTAAATACCCCTTGTGAATATAAGGCGTAAATCAATTCGGTTAAAGCGGTTTTGTTGCCTGTCCAGTTTAAAGGTGGGTTATTGGATTTTTTATGATTACAATTATAATTAGTATTATTTAGCTGATCTTCAAGATAGAGTTGTATCAGGTCATTGGCAATAATCTTTGCAGCTTTATAATCGTGGGAAGTGGAAAATCTATGGTCTGTTTCAAAATAAACAGTGTCCAAACTTAATTTTATATCATGTTTTCCTAGAACAAACAGCTTTTCATCGACAAAGGAATTGTTCGTTCGGTAGTATTTATAAAATTCGAGATTGTTGTCAAAATACCTTTTCAATTTTTTCAATTCTTCTCTAAAGTATTTCCGAATAGCCTTTGCGTCATTAGGCTTCTTAGTTTCAATTTTATAAATGGCATTATAGTAAATTAGTTTTGAAACAATGGTAGGTTTCAGATTTTTGAAAAAGTGGATTTCTTCATTAATGTCTTTAAACCCAATTTTTACTACAAATTGTTTTAAATCAGCTATTTTTTCTATAGTTAAGCCAATAGCCTTTTCGTATATCGCTAAAGAGTCATTCAATTCGACAGATAACTCATTAATTTCATCATCTAATTCTCTTATTATATTTTTACAATAATCTTTCATTTAAAAGCTAGTTTAAAATGGTTATTCGTTAAAGTGTTTCCCTTGTATTAAATCATAAATATTCAATAATAAAATTATTTGCATTCTTAAGAAGCCTTTATCAAACTTTTGAGATAAGCCACATTCGCATTCTTTCCGGCTAAGAGCCTGTCCTTGCAATAAGTGGTATAAAATTGGTGCTTATTGAGAAAGACCAATGATTTTTGTAATTTATCAGCTATTTTTTTCTTGGTACGTTGCTCTGTTTCTTTCCATACAAGTTTATCTATTTGTCGAAAATCATGGGTTCCTAAATGATATACATCAGCGTCCCTTAAAATCTCTTCGATCAAACCTTCAGGTTCAGCGTTTAACACTGTTGCCATAATTGCTTTGCTTATTTCAGCAATAGTACTGGGATCAACTTTCTGGCTATGTAGAAATTGTTCCATAATATATGCCCCTCTTTTTCATGACCATCCATTGGCCCCAATAATTGACCGGTATCATGAAACCATGCCGCTGCGAACAAAACAAATCTTTCCTTATCGTTTAAATGATAAAATCTGCCATTTCGGTTGCGTTTTTAACAACGGTCTGTGTATGTTCCAGATTATGGTAGCACAGATCCGGTGTAGTCCGCAATTCAAATAGGCGGACTACATACTTCTTTATTCTTTCTAAGTACATTTGCATCGATATTCAGTTGTCATTCATATTAAAATTGAATATTCATTTGATTTTGTTATTCATCTTTCTCAGGAAACATTTACACCAAATACATGCCCTACAATAGCAGTTACGGCCATTGCAATAGTTCCCCAGAAGCAGATTCTCATGACGCTACCCCAATGTTGGATCCTCCGGTTTTAGCCGCTAAAGCCCCCAAAATCATCAGAAAAACAATTGAAAAAGCATATTGGTAATACACCATATCTTTTTCTGGAGCAAAAATTGCGAGAATCATTGGCAATGCAGCACCTGAAAGAAAGGAGAAAAAAGATGCTATGGAGGCCTGAAAAGGCTTTGCTATCGTAATTTCATTTATTCCCAATTCATCTTTTGCATGTGCTTCTAAAGCGTCGTGATCTGTTAGTTTTTTTCGCGACGAGCATTGCGGTTTCTTTGCTTACCCCTCTTTTTTCATAAATTTTTGCTAATTCGTGGAGTTCAATTTCAGGCATTTTTTCTAACTCCATCTTCTCCCTGTTGATGTCCGACTTTCTGTATCCGACTGTGAGCTTACAGAAACATATTCTCCTGCGGCCATCGACATAGCGCCTGCGATGGTTCCTGCCAAAGCTGCCAAAATTATAGCATGTCGGTTGGGCTCTGCGGCGGCAACGCCGATTACAATACTTGTGGTGGAAAGCAATCCGTCATTAGCGCCTAAAACAGCCGCCCTTAGCCAACCCACTCTGTTTACATAATGTTTTTCCAATTCCATTTTTGTAGTTATTTATATTGTTTAGTTTAAATTATTTTATTCTCCATCAATCATCTTGGATACGATTCCTTTTTTATTTGTCAATTCACCAATTACGATATTCACGGCATATTTTCCTTTGTGGAGGTTTTAAAAGTAATCTCGCATTGCAAAATCATTGCTTTATTATCTTCTTTTTATCCATTTATACATCTCAAACCACAGAACCGAAGCCGCCGAAATTAAATACGACATTCCTAATTCCGGGATGTTCAACCCGGTTACATTAAAGAAATCAGCAAAACGGGGTATATACAATATGGCAAAAAGTAATGCCAACGTTGCTCCGATGATAACCGGAAATAAACGGTTTTTGTATTTGAAGCTGTCGAATATACTATAAGTGAGAGAGCGGTTCGCTAGACTCAAAAATATATTGGAAAAAATTAAGGTAGTAAAAACCATTGCTCTTGTAGTTTCTTCGTTACTTCCCTTTTGAACGGCAAATTGATAAACGAATAATACACCTGCTGTAATTATCAAGCCTTGAATAATGCTGATGCTTAATTCTTTCCGGTTCAGAAAGGTTTCTGTCATTTTACGTGGCTTTTGTAACATTGCATTTTTCTCTATCGGTTCGTTTTCATAGACAATGGAACAGGTTGGCCCCATAATGAGCTCCAGAAAAATAACATGTACCGGCGTAAAAATATGCGGGTAAATCCAACCTAAAAACAAAGGCAGTGAAACGGTGAGAATAATCGGAATATGAATAGAGATAATATACTGAATAGCTTTTTTGATATTGGCGTAAATCCGGCGCCCTGCAGCAATTCCTGTAATGAGTTTGTCTAAATCATCGTTGGTAATCACCAGTGAGGCTGCTGCTTTGGCTATTTCTGTTCCTTTGTTTCCCATAGCGACACCAATATGAGCGGCTTTCAGTGCAGGGGCATCGTTCACACCATCACCCAACATAGCCACCACTTCTCCGTTTTGCTTCAAAGCGTTTACTATTGCCAGCTTTGCTTCGGGAAACATCCTTGTAAATAAGGTTGTTGTCTTTGAAAGCTCTATTAATTCTACTTCGGAATGATGAATGATTTCAGCACCATTAACAGCCGGAGTATGGTTGACAATACCCGCTTGTCGGGCAATGGCATTTGTGGTGTCGGCATTGTCGCCTGTAATCACTTTTACTTTAATTCCGGCATCGTAAATTTTCTTGAATACTTGCTGGATATTTTTTAGGAGGGTCGTAAAACACAGTAAATCCTAAAAAATCAAAATTGAAATCCTGCTGTTTTTCGGGAAAATTGTTTCCCTTAAAATAACATTTGGCAACGCCTAATATCCGGTAACCTTGTTTGCCAAAATCACTGATATGCTGACGCAGTTTGTCTTTTTCGTATTCCGAAAGATTGGAAACAGCAAGAATGGCTTCGGGAGCACCTTTGGCTGCCACTATTCTTTCGCCAGAATGGTTTTCAAAAAGATGCGTCATCATCGGAGGCTTACCGTCCAACGGATATTCGTGCACCATTTGAAAATCTTTCCGTCGGTCATTCGGTTGAGCTTGCTCATAAATCTCATGAAGTGTTTTTTCCATCGGATCAAACGGAACGGGTTCACTGCTCCACATCGCAAACTCAATGAGTTCGGAAAGTTCGGGTGCATTGAAACGTTCTTCGTCAAAAACCTGATTGGATTTGTAATCGAAAAGGGCTTTCAGTCGCATGGAGTTTTCAGTAATTGTTCCGGTTTTATCTGTACAAATTACAGTAGTGCTTCCCAGTGTTTCTACCACGCTGCTACGCTTGATTATTATACCTTCACGCATTAGTTTCCACGCTCCCAATGCCATAAACGTAGTGAAAGCCACGGGAATTTCTTCCGGTAAAATGGACATTGCCAAAGTCAGCCCGACCAATAGACTTTCTATAATATTCCGTGATTGCCAGAAACTGTATGCCCAAACCATCAGAAAAACCACTATTCCAATAACTGCCATCCATTTTACAAATTTGGTAATCTGGATTTGCAGTGGTGAACGCTCTTCTTTAATCTCCTGAATGGATTTTCCGATTTTTCCCAGCTTGGTTTCTGAACCGATTTTTTCTACTTTAAAAACCGCCAGTCCTGAAACTGTCAAAGTACCGCTATATATTTTTCTGTCTTCGGTATCCTGATTTTTAAACACAGAAAAACTTTCTCCTGTAAGAGAGGCTTCATTTACGGAAAAATCATTGCTGTGCACTATTTCACCATCGGCATTAATCATTTTTCCTTCCTCAGTAATGCATAAATCGCCCACGGCAATTTCGTGGGTAGCAATTTGTATTACTTTTGAATTTCGGATAACCGTGCTGAGTGGTTCGTTCAGTTTTTGCAGCGCTTCCAGTGCCTTTTTGCTGCGATTGTCCTGATAGAATGAGATACCTGAAACAGCTATGATTGCTCCCAACATAAAAGCCGCTTCGGAATAATTGCCCACAATCACATAGATGACAGCCACTGCAATGAGTAAAAGCAACATCGGTTCTTTGAGAATAGCCAATAACATATTGTACCAGGTATTCTTTTTTATACTGTCTGAGTGGTTATAACCAAATTTATTTTGGGAAATTTTTAGCTCTTCTTCCGAAAGACCTGTGAGATGTTTTGGAATATTATAGGTTGTCATATTTTTTAATTTTAGATGATTAGTTTCAAGTATTGAAACTGCTTTCGGAATAACTAAATTAATAGGTTACCAATTATTTTTTAATATGAATTATTTATTTATTCTCCACCGATCATCTTGGAAACGATTCCTCTTTTATTTGTCAATTCACCAATTACGATTCCGCCAAAATGCAATAAAATGAATATCGGGAACCAATAAACTGCCCATTTGTGTATCGCAGATATCTGGTCACTCCATTGGCCATCTACCCATTTCAGGTAAAATCCCGTAATGATAGAAACGGCGACAAACAAGTAAAAAACGATATAAATAAATCCTTGCATTCTTTCCTTTACCGACTGGGATTTCTTCAACGGATCAGGAAATTTAATTCCCTTTACAAGCATATAAACTATCCTTGCCAAAAATGCCAGAACCATCATGTAGGCAGCATATTCATGCCATTCCCACATCGGTTTTTGAATGCTTTTTACCATAGATATTATCTGTTCCTTTTCCAGGGAAATGTTGTGCCTTTGCATCCCGGTTTGAACGGTATTAATAATTGTTTTTTTGCTCATCCAGTACATCCGTAAAAATCCGGTAATAAATAAAACAGACATTAATAGTGCAACCGACCAATGTAAGATCCGGTGGGTTGCCGTAAACTGATTTTTATTTTCTTTTTTCATTTTTTAAAATATTTTAATAATTCCTAATCCAAATTGTTTTGTTTGATAAGTGGGCAGAATAACCAATGATGACTGATTCTTTTTGCCGGTAAACCATTTTGAAATGGTCGGAAATAACCAATAAGCCATTTCTGTAGACAGAATGCCAATACCTGCACCGGCAATTACATCCCCAACCCAATGTTTGTCATTAAAAACCCGGTAGATGCCTGTCATGGCAGCAATCGGGTAGCCGGAAATACTTAGCCAAAAATTGGTTTCGTTATATTCCCTGAACATAAAATGTGCGGATGAAAAAGCCGTAGCCGTATGACCTGATGGAAAAGAAGTCTTACTGGAACCATCCGGACGTTCCTCGCCAACTAACTGTTTGGTGGGTAAAACGATTGCTGCCGATAGGAGTTGTGAGGTTATATAAATGATGGTTCTATCCTTAAAATTGTGCTTCCCTTTTACACCGACCAGATTTAGTCCATAAACGGCAATAGCAGGTACATACTGTGTATAGTTGTCAATCTTGGCTCCGGGCAAGATATGTTCCATGCTCTCGTAACGGGTCGATTGGTTAAGCTTTTTCAAGTCATCGGACATTAAACTTAAAATACCATACGATACCAGAACTGAAGGAATGATGAGCTTCTTTGCCGAAAACTGATATACAGGATCTGTCTTTTGGGATATTACGCTACTGTCTGCCTCCATCTTTGAGAAAAAAGTAACGTTGGGCATACAAGGAATACTAAGAATAGATATTTCATTTTTATTTAAACTTGAGGTTCAACGAAATAATATCACCCTTCATACCCGTTGTTTTTGTATAATGCCCATAGCGAATCTCAATCATATTGAATTTTGAGATTCCGAATAATCCGTTAGGAAGATTGAAACGCGCACCCATACCAAAGAACTGGCTGTTGAATTTGGACAGATCATAATTGCTGGTATAAAACTCGTTTGATTCGCTGTGTGTCTGATAAGCACCGAAATACTTCACCGCAGTCTGTGTATAATACCTGTAGAAAGGACTGAGCGAGACAAAAGGAGATAATTTTACGGGTGTTTCTATGTTGAAAGTATGGGAATTTATACCCCAGTTATCTGTATAATAGCGGTAGTAGGTACGAATAATGAACCTGTCACCTAAGAAATAATTGGCACGGAACCCCAAAGGAAGTTTGAACCTATTATCGGGAAGTTTTTCCTGATGTACACTATTATCAGAAAAATATACCCGGTGGAACGGCAGGCTCAATAGTCCATTTTGCTGAACGGCATCTACAAGAAATACGAGCTGCAAATTGGCATTGATAATCTGCGAATAGGAAAGTGATGCTGCGAAAGTATTCCGACCTTTTGTTCCGGCGTCTTCCTTTGTTCCGTAGGTTCTCAATTCTATTGGCGCAATAAGTTTTACCTGATCGAGATACCCATGAAGATTAGCCGTAAATTCCCCCATTTTATTGGCTGTTTTCTTAGAGAATCCAATATTTGCCCCAAATGACTGGTAGTCAAATTCCGTGGAAGAAGATACACCTGCCATAAAACTATTCCCTTTTTCTTCATTCTCCAGTTGCCAGGTTAATGATGGATAAACTCGGGTGTCACTACTCGATGCAGAAGAATTGGCTTTCAAATCTATCCTATCAGAGGAAGCTGAAGTATAGTGGTCTACACCCAATTCTCCTACAAAGGTGTGCTTGCGTTTTTTCTTGTCATACCGGATGAGTTTTACATTGATGATATTGGAAATATCTGTCAGCTTTTCTGTTCCGATACCGCCTGTTACCGCAGAATTGTTTCCATCCTGCCTGTAATAACTCGACACTAAGTTCACTTCATCCACCTTTAGTTTTCTTACCGAAGCAGAATCTTCTTTTATCTGCTGTGCCTGGACCTGATAAAAACTAAGAAGTCCTAACGCACTTATATATATTCGTTTCATTTTTCTTTTTTATGTTAGCATTTCACTGATTTTAATTACATCCGCAACCTCCGCCACTTTTCCCCGCATTGGCTCCGGAAGCACCTTCACGGTATGATTGAAAGTTCAGTTCAGTCCTTTCTATGGTACGATTGCTCAGTATCATTTCGGCATCGTTGAGTTTGTTCTTCTGATACTCTTTCACAGTGGTGCAAGAGCCAAGCAATAATGTACCGATAGCGCCTAACAGAATTATCTTATTTGTTCTCATAATAAATTGATATTTTTTGAAGTGAATATTTTGTTTTTATCATCTATGATGATGCATTCTATTTGATGGATTTGGTTAATCATTTCCAATCCTGCCTTAACGCCCATAATACTTACAGGTGTAGCCATCGCATCTGCGATCTCTGCATTGGGGCAGATAACCGTTACACTTTTAATCCCGGTAATCGGCATTCCTGTTTTGGGGTTGATGGTGTGTGAATATTTTTTTCCGCCAATCTTCACATATTTTTCATAGTTGCCCGAGGTGGCAATAGCCGTGTCTGTAAGGTTCAGATAAGAAAATGGCAGCCGGGCCTGATCAGGATTGGCAATTCCTATCGTCCAGGGTTTGCCGTTTGCCTGTGTACCCCAAACGGTTAAATCGCCTGAAGCATTGATGATACCAGAACCCACACCTTGCTTTTGCAAAATGTCCTTAGCCATTTCTGCGGCATAACCTTTCCCAATACCACCGAAACCGATACGCATCCCTTTTTCTTTGAGATAGACAGTACTGCTTTCCCTGTTCAGGAGTACGTTTTGATAATTGATGAGATAAACCATTTTCTTCGCTGTTTCAGCATCAGGGAGCTTGGTCATTGACCTGTCAAAATTCCACAGACCTTTATCTACCCCACCGTAAGTGATGTCAAAAAAACCGTTTGTAATGCTGCTGATGCGAAGGCTCCGCTCTATCAGGTTAAAAACTTCGGTATCTACCTTCACCGGCTGTATCCCGGCATTGTCATTAATCAGGTTTGTCTGGCTATCTGATTTATATGTGGTAAATAACTGCTCTATGCGTTTAATCTCCGCAATGGCAGAATCAATTTGCCGATGGGCTACAATCTCATCTGCGCCCACAACGGTGATTTCAAAAGCATTCCCCATCAGCTTTTCGGTTTTGCGAAATTCCTTTAGTGTCATTTTCTTACTTTTTTATATTGGGTGATGATTTCGTTCGTAAATCCTTCCACACCAACTTTTGGGAGGCCTTCCCAGGTTTTCAATACTTTTCCATCTTCATCCAATAAAAGTGTATAAGGGAAAGCACCACCGGGATTATATTGCTCCGCCAAAGCCTCATTTTCCTTTATGGTTTGGGATAGCGGTTGGTTTTTCTTTTTCCTGGGAAAATCAGCATTTACATACACCAAAAGACTATCAGCCATTTGTTTGTAAGTTTCATTTTCAAAAATGGTTTTGTGCATTTTGATGCAGGGCACGCACCAATCCGAACCGGAAAAATTTAACAGGATCAGCCGGTGCTGCTCTTTAGCCTGTTGTTTTGCATTATTTATTGTGGTCTGACCAAATGCATGGAACACGACGATCAAATTGAGTATCAAGAGAATCTTTTTCATTGTTTTAATTTTATAAATGAGTTCTTAATATGATAGTCTTTGAAATTGTAACCCGGTTGCTCAACTCCAATAACTACTTGGGTTTGCAATTTTTTGCGCTGTATGATGTTACTCTTCATCTTCCGTATTTTTTAATTTCATCAGAAGCGTGTAGGCATTTTTAGAAACGATGTTTTTACCTGTAAAATCGTCTGCGTTTACAATTTGGACAAAGCCGTTTTCTTTTGCGCCTACGGTTACGGGTAGCATTTTATAAGTTTGTTTTGCGGTTTGCACAAACACGTAATCCTTTCCCTCAAAATTCACCACGCTTTCTTCCGGAACGGCATGGGCGAACGTGGTTTTGGCTTCTATTTCAGCATTCATATACATGCCTGGGGATAGGCTTACACTGGGAGATTCAAAATGACAATGCACTTCCGAAATACCACCGTCCCCAACATTTCTACTAATGAGAATGATCTCTCCTTGATATTTTTTATCGGGTTCTGCATTGGAATAGGCCAGTAGTTTTTGTCCGATTTTCAGTTTATCTAAATCATTTTCGTAGACTTTCAGATTGAGGTGCAAATCATTGGGATTGACCAATTCAAATAATACATCTGAAGGGTTTACGTATTTCCCGATGTTCACATTTACCTTGCTCACAAAGCCATTGATTGCGCTGTAAACCGGAATAGTTTTGGTGATTTTATCCGCCGACAGGCTATTGGGATTGATGTTGATAAGACGTAATTGCTGCGCCAGGGCATTCATCATAATTTGTTGGTTATTCATCTCTGCCTGTGCCGTCTGCATCACCTTGTCGCTGCTGGCCTGGCTTTGGTTAAGGTCTTTTTGTCGCTGATAGTCCAGTTGCGCAAAGTGCAGTTTTGATTTGGCCTGCAAATAATCCTGTTGCAGCTTTATATATTGTGGATCTTCCATAACGGCAATCGTTTCTCCTTTTCGTACATACATTCCCGGCAGTAAGCGGGTACTTTTCAAGAAACCGCCCAATAGCACGTTTACCGAAATCAGGTTTTGTGGCGGGACATCTATTTTCCCATTTAGTTTTAAAACAGAAGCAATGTTTTTTTCTGAAAGACGTACCGTTTCAACCGCCGCATTCTTTAATTGGGCATCTGTTAACACGACGGTGTTGCTTTCATTTACAACAGCTTGTTTAACCGCTTCCTCAGGTTTGTTTTGGCATTGGACCAACAACAATATTCCTAAAGTGGGAAATAACATTTTTAGCTTGCCCAGGCTTTTATTTTTTATATTGAATGAATACATTGTTATAAGAATTTAATTGAGATAATTGATTTGTATAATAGTATCGTTCAGTATTTTGACAGCATCAGCGTAATTACTTTGAATACTGATGGCTTGATTTATGAGCATTACAAAATCCAGGTAATTGATTTCTCCGTTGGTGAACTGCTTCTGTATTGTTTCGGTAACGACTGCCGCATTTTTAGCCCTTCACGTTCATAATAGTTTACAATTTCCAAATTGCGCTGATAGTTTTCCGAGAGTTGTTTATACCGGTTCTGCAAATAAGCACTTGTAGCCTGCAATTGGTTTTCGGTAATACTTTCCGTGATTTTGGAAGCATTGATTCTCGCTCTTTGCGACTGCGAAAAAACAGGAATGGAAAAACCAACCTGTACAGAATGGAATTGAGGGGAAGCGTTGTATAACTTATCATCGGCTCCCGTTCCCTTGAAACTGTTGAGATTGTAACCAATCATCAAACCGGGCAATAATTTAGATTTTTCTACTTTGGTTTGGCTCGCTGCAATATTTTTCTGCTGTTCCAAAACCTGTATAACAGGATTTTTGCCGGTTTCATCCACCTGTAGCGGAATTATTTTTTCAGGGGATTCCACTTTATAAACCGTATCCGAATTTAATAACCATTGCCACTGCAACTTCGCTGTTTCTAATTCCCGCTGCACCTGTTTCAACTGGATATTGATAGCAGCCTTTTGATTCTGTGCAGTGGTTTTTTCCAAAATATTGCTTTCTCCTTTTTGCAGGCGCAACAAAGATTTAGCATAAAAATCAGCGTATAAGGAATCTGCTTTTAGCAGTAGCCTTTCCTTTTCCTGCCAGAACAGGATGGCATAAAAAGTTTGGGTAACGGCTTTTTTTAATTCAAATTCTTTCAACGAAACATTCAGCAAACTGTATTTCCATTCCTGTGTAAACAATTCTTTCTGCCTTTTATAAACCGTTGGAAATGCGATATTCTGTGAAATTCCGAACTTGGTATCGTTGTATGCACCGTTAATCTGTCCATAATCTGCTGTAATGCTGGTCTGCGGAATATCAGCCGAAGTTTTGATTATGGCCTTGGCATAATCTGCTTTTAGTTTTTCAGTCCTTAAATTTTGATTATTTTGAACAGCCAATGCAATAGCCCTGTCTAATGTGATTTTTTCCTGTGCTTTAACAGAACCCATTCCCATTAAAGAAATCCCTGAAACAATCAATAATGTGATTGCTTTTTTCTTGAATGGATTCATTGTAAAACCTTTTTCAAATGCGATGAACAATAAAGGAAGAACGAATAATGTGAGCAAAGTAGCCCCCATCAGTCCACCAATAACTACCGTTGCCAGCGGACGTTGTACCTCTGCACCTGCACCATTGCTCAGCGCCATTGGAATAAAACCCAATGAAGCCACAAATGCGGTCATCAGCACGGGGCGCAAACGGGATTCTGTTCCGTCCACCACGATGCGGACAATGTTTTTGATTCCTGATTTTTTTAAACGGTTGAATTCGGCGACCAAAACAATTCCATTTAAAACAGCCACGCCGAACAGTGCAATGAAACCTATACCGGCACTTATGCTAAAAGGCATTCCCCGAAGTGCTAAAAAGAAAATTCCGCCAATGGTCGATAATGGGATTGCGGTATAAATCAATAAACTTTCCTTCACCGATTTAAAAGCAAAAAATAAGAGAATGAATATCAAAGCCAATGAAATAGGCACCGCAACCATCAAACGGCTTTTTGCCTGGTTCAGATTCTCGAACGAGCCACCGTATGTAATAGAATACCCGGCCGGAAGCTTGATTTGCTTATTCACTTTGGCTTGCAATTCCTGAACAATACTTTGCACATCCCGGCCTTTTATATTGAAGCCGACAATAATCCTGCGTTGTGTATTCTCCCGCTGAATTTGATTGGGACCATCTTTGATCTGCACTTCTGCCAACTGTGAAAGTGGAATCTGATTGCCGGAAGGTATAGGAATCAATAAATTCTGTACGTCTTCTAAATTCTTCCGCACGTCGGCATTTAGTTTTACAACCATATCAAAACGTTTTTCCCCTTCGAAAACCAAACCTGTGCTTTGTCCGGCAAATGCCGTATTGACCACCTTGTTGATGCCGGCTACAGACAAATGGTATTGGGCAATCATTGGGCGGTTATAGGTAATAATAACCTGGGGCATTCCGGTTATAGGTTCTATATAAAGGTTTTGTACGCCATCCACCGTATTGATTATTTTGCCTAATTTGTCAGCCGTTGCTGCCAGGGAATCCAAATCATCCCCAAAAATTTTCAGGACCACATCCTGTCTTGCACCCGTCATCAGTTCATTGAACCGCATATTTACCGGATATTGAAAACCTGCGGTAATTCCCGGTACATCTTCCAAGGCCTTGCTCATTTTCTCGGATAGTTCCAGAAAAGTTTTGGCAGATGTCCATTCGCTTTTGTCTTTCAGAATCACCATCATATCGCTGGCGTCCATCGGCATCGGGTCTGTGGGTACCTCGCCGCTACCTATTTTGGTTACTACTTTTATCACTTCAGGAAAGCGTGTTTTCAGGATATGGGCGGCCTTTTGGGTACTTGCAATGGTCGTATTAAGGTTACTTCCCGTTAAGACCCTGGTATCTACTGCAAAATCTCCTTCTTCCAATGATGGGATAAACTCACCTCCCAGTCGTGACATCACGAAAAGCGCTACGATAAATAATATTGAAACCCCAGCTATAATGCGCTTGGGCATGCGGATGGCTTTTAACAAAAATTTTTGGTAGAAGGCTTCTACACGACGCATAACCCTGTCTGAAAGATTGTGTTTATGGCTGATTTTCCTGCTCAGTACCCAGGAACTCATCATTGGGATATAGGTAAGCGATAACAAAAATGCGCCCAATAAAGCAAAGGCTACGGTCTGTGCCATCGGTCGGAACATTTTGCCTTCTATACCTTGCAAACTTAGGATGGGAAGGTAAACGATCAGAATGATGATTTGCCCGAAAACAGCACTGTTCATCATTTTTCCTGCAGAACCAATTACCGTATTATTCATTTCTTTTTTGGATAAATTGGTCATTTGCTGGAATCTGGCATTATGCGACAGTTGGTGCATCACCGATTCCACAATGATGACGGCACCATCTATAATCAGTCCGAAATCCAAGGCACCAAGCTCATCAGGTTGCCGCTTACGCCAAACAAATTCATCATACAGATGGCAAAAAGCATGGCCAGCGGAATAACCGATGCTACCAGTAATCCTGCCCTGAAATTCCCAAGGAACAAAACCAAAACGAGAACTACAATCAGTGCGCCTTCCATCAGGTTTTTTTCTACTGTACTGATGGCATTATTGACCATTTTGGTACGGTCCAGAAAAGGCTCAATGACTACGCCTTCGGGCAGGGTTTTCTGTATTTGGGCTACTTTAGCTTTTACATTCTTGATGACTTCGCTGCTGTTTGCACCTTTCAGCATCATCACTACTGCACCCGAAACTTCGCCTTGGTCATTGTAAGTCATAGCGCCATAACGGGTGGCATAACCCATTTTCACGTTTGCCACATCACGGATAAACAAAGGTGTTTCGTTGTTTTTATTGGCAATGGAGATATTACCGATATCTTCCAGGCTGCCTATGAGGCCTTCGCTGCGGACATATAAAACAGTAGGCCCTTTTTCGATATATGCACCGCCGGTATTTTGATTATTTTCTTCCAAAGCCGAAAAAATATCGTTGATGCTAATCCCGTAGGCATTGAGTTTGTCAGGATTTACTGCAATTTCATATTGCTTGAGCTTGCCACCGAAACTACTCACTTCAGCAACCCCCTTTACGCCTAATAACTGCCTGCGTACAATCCAGTCCTGAATGGTACGCAGTTCGGCGATGTCATATTTTTGTTCGTAACCTTTTTTGGGGCGGACTACATATTGGTATATTTCGCCCAAGCCGGTAGAAATTGGCCTAATGCCGGTGTACCGATCCCTTTCGGGATTTGACTTTGTACTTGTTGTAGGCGTTCAGCACCTGTTGTCTTGCCCAATAAACATCTATATCATCATCAAAAACAATGGTAACGAGCGAGAGTCCAAAACGGGAAAAGCTGCGTATTTCTTTGGTGCCGGAAATATTGCCCGTAGCTTGTTCTATGGGAAAGGTAACCAGGCGTTCAATATCCGTCGCACCAAAAGAAGGTGCTATCGTGATAACCTGTACCTGGTTGTTGGTGATGTCAGGCACGGCATCAACGGGCAGTTTTGTGGTTTGGTAAGCACCTATTCCTATGAGTGCTATGACCAAAAGCCCTATAATGAGTTTATTTCTTACAGAAAACTCAATGATTTTAGTAAGCATAATTTTACTTGTTAATCAAATTATTATTAAATACAATTACAGGTAGATACGGCAGTATCTATCGTAAAAAATAACAGGATTAACCAATTGACGATCACATTCTAAGAAGCCCCGATTTTATGGAGATAGGAATGCATAATAATGGTATAACACTTTCCTCTATGAGTATAGTGCATAACAAAATTGTACTTCAACAATTCATCAGGCAGCGTATAAAGAATACCCTAATAATGGAGTTGAAGATGAAATTCTATACAATCGTACTATAAGAAAAGTCTATGCAATAGATTATCACAAAATACAATGGGGTTATGTTTTTTACTGTGGAAGAAATCGAAAAGAAATACAATGTTCTTTCTCCAAAGTACAATACCAACCTACATTCAAAGGAATTTGCAAAAACGGCATAAAACAGCTTTCCTTATGCAAAGTGCAAAAAGAATTTACAAAAAATCAATCGGTCAAAAAGGAAGAATTAACAAGATTTTGGAGGCTGCCAGATAGCAGAGAGAAACTGATTTGAAACGAACGAATCATCAAAAGAAACTACCTTAGAGGATCTTTGTATATCAATTTTATGAATTGATTCAAAAAAATCGGTTGGGGGTATACAAAGCAAAAGCTCAATACAGTTCCGTGCATAATGAAAGGAAGCTTTTGATCCTGGTCATAATCATCATCGTGCGGATGATTTTCAAGGTGATTGCCTTCGTAATGAAGTGCCAAAAACTCAATAACGGAAATTTGAGGGCTTTTTTCTTTATGTTCGAAATAATGCTCGACCAACATAGGAAATTTCAACAACTGACCTAACTCTGTTGTTGAAATAAGATACGTAGTTAGAAAAAATATTGCGAGCACTTTTTCATATACACAAATATACGGAAAACTAACATTCAAAATGACATTTCACCGTAATTTATACTGTGTCTATATAAAATTTGCAAATTTCGAAATTTAAACTCATTAGTGTTACTTACTGCGAAAACAAATGCTGTAAATTCGGGTCATTCTTGATGCGCTCCATTTCGTTTTGAACGATATTCAACACATCAGATTTTATCTGACGGTAATTGCTTTCAATTTGCTTTTTCATCTTATCCTCGTCGTGTTCATCATACAAAAGAAAGGATTTCTGGTGATTTGCTTGATAGGATTTGCTTTCTGCTGCTACCTTTTCATTGTCCACCACATTTCAGCGTGAATATTTTGCTCGATACGT
>NZ_ASZT02000089.1:0-21937 GCF_001006065.1 Sphingobacterium sp. IITKGP-BTPF85 | reverse complement strand
AAAGTGTATTGCTCTACCAGCTGAGCTACGGAATCCTTTCTTTTTTGAAGAAATTTCGTTTTTGAAAGTGATGCAAAGGTAGAAAAAAAGACGATATGTGCCAACTTTTAAGTTAAATATTCTTAAATTATTTTTTTACTATTTGGTAATGAAATAATTAAATTTTTATCACCTTATTTTTTAGCATGTATCATCCTTGGATTTTGTTGCATATCATGATGTAATATCACTGTTTTAAACCCCTTTTTTTGTAACATATCGACTGTTTCATCCCCATAATACTGATTAATTTCAAAATATAAGTCACCTTCAGCTGTTAAATGCTTCAGCGCAAAAGAAGCTATAGTCTCATAAAATAATAAAGGAGCAGTTTCTTCCACAAAAAGAGCTAAATGCGGCTCGAATTCTAATACATTTGGATGCATTTCCTCTTTTTCTTTTGGTGTAATATAGGGAGGATTACTGACGATAATATCATATTGCTGGGATTGAAAGATATATTCCCATTCTAGGATATCTGCATTCACAAAATTTATTGGCGCATCTAAACGGAGTGCGTTGCGTCTGGCTGTGGCAATAGCTTCTTTAGAAATATCCAATGCTGAAATATGGGCTTCCGGCAAATGCTTTTTAAGTGAAATCGGTATGCAACCGGATCCGGTTCCAATATCGATAATACGTAACGGTAGCTGATCCCGATGATTGCGGATGATCAGATCAACTAATTCCTCTGTCTCTGACCGCGGAATTAGAACAAAAGGATTGACTTCAAAAACTTCTCCAAAAAAATCAGCTTTTTTTAAGATGTGTTGTATAGGTTTCTGTTTCAGCAGATCTTTTAAAATATTTGAAATCCGACTGCTTTGTTCTTCTGATAATGCCAGCTCTTTGTTCACACTGTACTGCATCTTGGAAAGTCCTAAAACATCTTTAATAACTATATAGAAGATGTTTTTGATTTCTTCTGCGTCATAAAATTTAGCTAGATCTTTTTGGAATAAGCTGTCGTAGGTTTGTAATTTTTCCATTGGTCAAACTTAGATAAATTTGTTTTATTTACAATTATTATTGCCTCAGATATTAAACAATTTATTTGTTGAAGTCATTTTTATTGGAACTTACCTTATTAAACAAGATGAATCTCTCCTCTAGTATTCAGAACTATTGGATAGTCTAAATTTACAATATTGCTCGTATTTTAAGTTATAGTATTGTTTTGATACTTTTGTATATGAATATGCAAGAAAGCTACATGCGTAGATGCCTGGAACTGGCCGCTTTGGGAGCAGGTACTACAAGTCCTAATCCAATGGTGGGTGCCGTTATTGTTTGTGATGATAAAATTATTGGAGAAGGATTTACATCACCTTATGGTGGAGCTCATGCCGAAGTTAATGCTATTCAGCAGGTATTGGACCATTTTGGGGATGATGCCGCAGCTAAATTAAGACAGTCAATTTTTTATGTTAGTCTTGAACCTTGTGCACATTATGGTAAGACACCACCATGTGCAAATCTTATTGCGAGATACAAGCCTAAAAAAGTATATATAGCATGTTTAGATCCATTCGCAAAAGTGAACGGTAAGGGTGCAGAGATTTTAAAAAATGCAGGAATAGCTATTGAGATCGGACTATTAGAACAGGAGGCTTTGTGGTTAAATCGCAGATTGACACGTGTTCAAAAAATCGCCCTTATGTTATTCTCAAATGGGCAGAAAGTGCAGACGGATATCTTGGAAAAGAAGGGGAGCAAGTGTGGATTAGTAATGGGGCGAGTAAGCAGTTGGTTCATAAATGGCGAGCTGAGGAAGATGCAATTTTAGTGGGCGCTAAAACTGCATTGGTTGATAATCCTAGCTTGACCGTACGCGAGTGGAATGGGAAAAATCCGAAACGTATATTGATAGATAAATTACTTTCTGTTCCCGCTGAAGCTGCTATTTTTAACGATGAAGCTGAAACCATTATTTTTAATGCTGTGAAGACGGAATGGTCTGGTCATAATAAGTATATCGAATTGGAAAATTATGATTGGTATCTTCCTCAAAATATTTTGTATCAATTGTATTTAATGGATGTGCAATCTATTATTATTGAGGGTGGAGCAAAGACATTATCCCTATTTATTGAAGCTAATTTGTGGGATGAGGCTAGGGTTTTTAAAAGTAAACGTACTTTGGATGGCGGGATAAAAGCCCCGCAGGTAAAAGGTGAATTGAAAGAAATTATGAAAATTTCGGATGATCAATTGGAAATTATCGTAAATATATAAACTTTAAATTATTTGATTATCTTTAGGTTATGGCTATTCCTGAAGATCTTTTGCAATTCATATGGAGGTTGCGTCTGTATCACACAGATCAATTAAAAACCGTTAATGGCGAATCCATCCAAGTTTTACATGTAGGTGAACATAATGACAATGCGGGACCAGATTTCTTGTTTTCAAAAATCCGTATCGGAAGTGAGTTGTGGACAGGTAATGTGGAGATTCATGTCAGATCATCTGATTGGTTTCTACATGGACATCAAAAAGATGCAAAATATGCAAATGTAATTTTACATGTTGTGTGGGATCATGATCAAGAAGTGATTCATGAAGATGGCTCCCTTGTGCCAACACTCAGACTGTCGGATTATGTTTCTGAAGAATTACTGAAGCAATATCAGCGTTTAATGGATGGGCAACGTTGGATTCCATGTGAAAGTCAGATACTTCATTTAGATAGTTTTAAAGTGGAGAGATGGGTAGAGCGTATGGCAGTAGAAAGAATGGAAGATAAGTCAAGATTGATACTTGAATTACTACAAAAATTTGATGGAGATTGGGAGAAAATATTTTTTATATGGCTGTTTCGAAGTTTCGGATTTAAAGTAAATGCAGACGCTTTTCAGGCTTTAGGCGAGCAATTGTCAAATTTATTATTGCTGAAATATAGGACAGATATCAGTAAATTGGAAGCTATGATTTTTGGTCAGGCGGGTTTTTTAAATTCTACTTTTGACGAAGCATATCCTCTACAATTACAGAAGGAATATATTTATCTTAAAAAAGCCTATTCCTTAAAAGAAACTCATTTTCCACTGCTTTTTTCACGGATGCGACCTCACAATTTTCCCACTATTCGAATAGCTCAATTAGCCAGTTTGTTACAAAATGAAAGTGTTCGTCTACAAGGAATCTTAGCGATTGAAAATTTAAGTGAATTTAGATGGCTACTTAATAATATAAGGGTTACTCATTACTGGAAGACTCATTTTAGTTTTGCGAAGCAATCCTTAGCGACTAGTGATCATAGTTTAAGTGAAATGAGTCAAAATAGCTTGATTATTAATGCATTTATTGCATTAACATTTTCTTATGGGGCTTACTTTAAGCTGGAAGATTTGAAAGAAAAGGCAATGCGATGGTTAGAAGAATTACCAACTGAAAGAAATAATATTATTCAAAAATTTGAAGATATAGGGGTTAATGCGTGGCATGCGGCACATTCACAAGGTTTGTTGCATATAAAAAGGAAGTATTGCGATTCAAAACAATGCTTACGTTGTGGGATTGGCTTAGAATTGCTCCGGCGTTAGTTTACATATCCTTAAGTATTGTTGCAATATCACTGTAGCCTTTTGAGGCAGCGAGATCTGATGCTGTTTTGTTATTGGAGTTCTTTAATTCAATAATAGCTCCATGTTCAAGGAGTAAAACGATAATTTCAATATTTCCTTGTTGTGCTGCTAAATGCAATGGGGTAAGACCTGTTTGCTGTCTGTTGTTAACATTTGCTCCAGCTTCAATAAGTAGCTTTGTAATTGCCGTGTTTTTATTTAGAAGAGCAATGTGAAGCGGGTAGAGATGTTCCTCATTTTGGGTAGGGATATCAGGATTGGCTTTATGTGCAAGTAATAGACGAACAACATCTTCTTTATTGAAATGGGTCGCTAAAGCGAGGGCAGAATAACCATGTGTGGAGACCTCATTAACAACTGAAGGTAACTGTTTAATCATCGCTTCAATATAATTATCCAAGCCGGCAGCCACTGCTTCATGAATATTTAAGCCTTGATTGTGCTGAAGAAGAACGCGGATGATTTGAGGTTTATGAAAATAGCAAGCTAGTAATAAAGGCGAAATGCCGTGACTTGTTTCTTCTAAGATTAAGGCTGGGTTGCTTGTTAAAAGCAAATCTAAATCTCTACTATTTCCAGATTCGATGTATTGTTCTAATATACTTAAACTCATTTTCTAGTATTATACGATCTTAACGGTAACTAAAATAGAAAAAAAATGTGATGAAAATCTGAATTTAAAAAAGAAATGTACAGATTATTTTTTATTAATAATCATTCGTTGTGCATGTAGATAACCTTGTTAAGTTTTAATTCATCAGGCTTTTAGGTAATAAATAAGGTGTTTTTAACTATTTTTAGGAATATTGTTGTAACAATTATTCTTTTTTAAAAAAAAATCCTTTAAAATATTCACACTTATGGTATATTTGTATACGCCCCTCCCAAGGGTTTGTTTTTCATAGGTAGATGTAGGGTCGAATATTCCTTATTCGACCCTTTTTTATAGCTTTGTTTATTAAAAGGAAATTATGTCTAGAAAAATTGTAGTAGCAATAACAGGAGCAAGTGGTTCCATCTATGCTAAGGTTCTGCTAAATCGACTGATGGAATTAAAAGATCAGATCAGTGAAGTGGGAGTAGTAATGTCTGACAATGCCAAAGTTGTGTGGCAGGAGGAGTTGCAAAATAAAGATTATGAACAATTCCCTTTCCAGTTTTACAGTAAAAATGATTTTTTGCGCCATTTGCTTCGGGATCTGCACGATTTGACACGATGATTATCTGTCCTTGTTCAATGGGGACTTTAGCACGTATCGCGCATGGTATCTCTTCTGATTTAACAACAAGGGCAGCTGATGTCATATTGAAAGAACGTAGAAAATTAATTTTAGTAACTAGAGAAACACCTTTAAGTCATATTCATATTCAAAATATGAAAGTTGTTACTGATGCAGGTGGTATTATCTGCCCGGCATCACCGTCGTTTTACAGTTTGCCAAAAACTTTTGATGAATTGGCAGGTACAGTCGTGGATCGGGTGTTGAGTCTAGCTGGTTTTAATTTTAATCATTATCAGTGGGGAACAGAATAGCGATAGCTATGTGAATATTTTCTAAAATTCAATGGAGAATCGATAGTATTTTGTAACTTTGTTTTTTGAAATGAAGCAGTCTAAAGCTACACGTATTAAAAATAATCCTTCCTCTAATTTTCAAAGAGAAAACTCGCTATTTTTATTGAATTCTACTAAGGAAAGAGTATTAGTGTGCTTTAAAACTGCGCGTACTTACTATTCAAATCCAATAAATTTCAACTTCTTAAGCATATGAAAAGCGTATTAATTACTTCTGTCAAAGTGGTTTTGCCGGGAAATGAATTTGATCAACAGGTGGTTGATGTATTCATTGAAAAAGGAAAGATTTCCAAAATTGCAAATTCCATTGAAGTCGCTGATAAAAATATAGAAATATTCGATGGTTCAGGAAATATCCTTTCTATAGGTTTCTTTGACCTAAATGCTAATTTTGGTGAGCCAGGTTTGGAAACCAAAGAAGATATTACTTCTGGATCGGCAGCTGCGCCGCTGGAGGGTACACTGCTGTTGCTGTGATGCCCAATACGCAACCGGCAATCCAAAGTAGGGCTGAAGTTGCTTTAATTGTCAATATTGCAAAAGGTAATTTGGTAGATATTTTACCGATCGGTGCAGTGAGTAAAAATCGCGAAGGCCATGAAATGGCTGAGTTGTATGATATGAAACAGACTGGTGCCATTGCTTTTAGTGATGGTAATAAAAGTATGCAGCATGCTGGTTTAATGAGCCGTGCATTATTATATGCGCGCGGATTTGGAGGCTTAATCATTGCTCATCCAGAAGATGCTTCAATGGCGGGAGGTAATAAAATGAACGAAGGGGTGATGAGTACTTATTTAGGTATGAAAGGTATTCCTAATCTTGCAGAGTCATTGATGGTTTCTCGTGACCTTTATCTAGCTGAATATGCCGAGTCACCTATTCACTTTACTACGATAAGTACAGCCGAAGCGGTAGATTTAATAAAAAAGGCAAAAGCAAAAGGAATTCAGGTTACCTGTGATGTTGCCGCACATCAATTGGTTTTTACTGATGATGAAATTGTTGATTTTGATAGTAATTATAAAGTAAGTCCCCCGTTGCGTACCAAATCCGATGCAAAAGCGTTAATAAAAGGATTGAAGGATGGTGTTATTGATGCTGTTGTTTCACAACATACTCCGCATGAAATTGAATTTAAAAATGTTGAATTTCATATCGCAAAAAATGGTATAATTGGTTTACAGACTGTTTTACCTCTTTTAATCAAAGCAGGATTAAACGAACAACAGATAGTTGAAAAATTAGCTGTAAATTCACGACGGGTAGTTGGATTAACTTTGCCTGAAATAAAAGAGGGTGAAGTGGCCAATTTGGTGCTATTCAGTATGAATGAAAATTGGATTTTTGATCAAGAATCAAACAGATCCAAATCTAGAAATAGTCCTTTGTTCGGAAAAGAGTTAAAAGGGAAAGTTAAATTAGTGATCAATAATGGTCAAATCATAAAAAATGCTTAATAATGGAAGCGAATATTAAAGCGGCTGTTGCTGCAGGGATTAATACCTACGGTAGAGTAGATAACATCGAAACAAAATCAGAATTTTTAACAAAAGTTGAGCATGTTTTTGATACCGATGGAAAATATATCGATAAATTGGCTTTATTGGATGAAGCTTTTGATGACTATCCACTATTTGATGAGTTAAGAGAAGTATATGTCGATCTGTTATTGATGAACTTTTTTTCTATTGATATTCAAAAATTAGAAGAAGATTATTTGGAGTCTGAAGAATGGGAGAAAATCGAAGATGAAACAATAGATCGCGGTACAGAACTATTGAATATATTTTTATACTTACGTGAATGTAAAGATGATGAGATTGATCCTGATTTAGATGATTACTTGAAGGAGTTTTTATTGGTTGATGAAGATGAGTTTCAAGATGAGCATGAGATTTATGAAGATATCATTGCCAATCAAATTTTAGTAGAAAGTACATATGCAGAAATTGCAAAAACTGCAAAAACAATCAATCCATCAAGTGAGGTTTATGAGCTATTTTATGCAATCATAAGTTTCTTCAGTGAGATTAACCCTAAAGATGCGCAGTTTGAAGAGTATGAATCTCACAGCGAAAACAAAGCTTTCGATGCAGCTCTTTATCAAATTATTACTAACTTTTACAAGGGCTAATGGAAGTTGGTGTTGACAAAAATAGTAAGATTACAAGTATCCTATATGGTGTTGGCTTGGGGGTGATTTCATTTTTCTTAGGATTATGTTCCATTTATGTAGTAAAGCCATTAGAAGGATCAGCCTTATTGCAGTACAGCAATCCATTTTTTAATTTTATTTTATTTTTAGGTGTGACGGTTTTAATAACCTTTGCGTTACGAAAAAAATGGGAGGTATCTGGGACTTTAGTAAGGCGTTGAAATGTATTTACATCATGCTTGTAATTAATCATTTAGTCGCTTCAGTAAGTACCTTTACCTATTTAAAATATGTAGAACCAACTCTTCAGGAAGAAAATTTTCATGTAATGATGAATGCTCGGATTGAAAGTATGGAAAGAAGTACAGGTTTTGCCAGTGAAGAAGAAAAGCAAAAAACAATAGATGTAAGCATTGAACAAATGGAGAAAGATAATGAATCGGTTGCAAACATGACTTTGGGCGCTCGTGCAAAAGGTTTTATTATCACCTTACTTCCTTATTTTTTGTTTGCCCTAATGTTAGCTGCTTTGACAAAAAATGGTCAAAAAGCTAGCAGTAATCCTGCTGTTTAAAAGGATAAATTTAAAAAAAAATCATTACGTTAAGGTGTTGTCAGAATGACGATACCTTAACTTGTTTATAAAGCAAATATATTGACAATGATCAACGTACATATGGATATTTCAGTTGTTGTTCCCCTTCTTAATGAAGAAGAATCTTTACCAGAGCTAACCTCATGGATAGACCGTGTGATGGCTAAACACCAGTTTTCTTATGAAATTATTTTAGTTGATGACGGAAGCAAGGATAAATCATGGGCTATAATTGAAGAATTAAAAAAGAGCAATAACAATATTTCAGCAATAAAATTTAGACGTAATTACGGTAAATCTGCTGCTTTAAATGTTGGCTTTGCAGCAGCTCAAGGTGATGTGGTAATTACAATGGATGCCGATTTACAGGATAGTCCTGACGAAATTCCGGAATTGTATGATCGTATAATGAATAAAGGGGCAGATCTAGTTTCTGGATGGAAACAGAAACGCTATGATCCACTTACAAAGACATTACCTACTAAACTGTTCAATGCTGTGACAAGAGGTATGTCGGGAATTAATAATTTGCATGATTTTAATTGTGGATTGAAAGCATATCGTAAAGATGTTGTTAAAAACATTGAAGTGTATGGAGAAATGCATCGTTACATTCCTGTTATAGCGAAATGGGCAGGTTTTACCAATATTCAAGAACAGGTTGTACAGCATTATCCAAGAAAATACGGTACAACCAAATTTGGTGCAGGTCGTTTTGTAAAGGGTTTTCTTGATTTATTATCCATATTTTTTGTTGGAAAATTTGCTAAACGTCCTATGCACTTCTTTGGTGTAATGGGTGTAGTGAGTTTTTTAGTAGGTCTTATTATTACTTTATACTTGATCTGTCACAAATTGATGAGTATCGCCGCTGGGACACCATTTAGAGATGTCACAGATCAGCCGATGTTTTTTTTATCACTGACAGCGATTATCATTGGTTCACAATTGTTTCTAACCGGTTTTTTGGCAGAATTGGTTTCGAGAAACAGTACAGATCGTAATAATTATCAGATCGAGAAAGTAATATAATTAATAGAAATGCGCATTGTTATCTTAGGATCTGCATATCCATTAAGAGGAGGGGGGATAGCTTCATTTAATGAACGATTGGCCGAGCATTATCAGCAAATGGGACATGAGGTGGATATTTATTCTTTTTCACTCCAGTACCCCAATTTTTTATTTCCTGGTAAATCGCAATTTTCAGATGAGTCCGCACCAAATGGATTACGAATTTTTTCAAAGGTGAATTCTGTCAATCCTTTTAACTGGATTAAAATAGGACTGGAACTAAAGAAAGCAAATTATGATCTCTTAATCGTGCGCTTCTGGATGCCTTTCTTTGGGCCCTGCCTTGGAACGATTCAGAGAATTGTACGTCAAAACAAACACACAAAAGTAGTATGTATTGCTGATAATATCATTCCACATGAACATCGGATTGGAGATCAAATATTAGCGAAATACTTCTTAAATGCTGTTGATGGTTGTGTTACGATGAGTAGAAGTGTTTTGGATGATTTAAAAGAGATCAATTCTAAGATACCTGCAACTTATACACCACATCCTTTATACGATAACTATGGTCCTAGCATTAGTCTAGAACAAGCAAGAGCAGCGCTGAAGATACCAGTGGAAGACAAAGTTGTCTTGTTTTTGGTTTTATACGCCAGTATAAAGGATTGGATATGCTTTTGGAAGCGTTAGGAAAAGTAGAACTTCAGGAATTAAATGTAAAATTATTGCTAGCTGGAGAGTTTTATGGAGATGAGGATCTGTACCAGTCACTAATTCAAAAGTACGGTTTGCAAGACCGTGTTTATCTCCATACTTCCTTTATTCCGAATGATGAAGTTGGCAAATATTTCTGTGCAGCCGATGTTGTCGTATTACCCTATAGAACTGCGACACAAAGCGGTATTACCCAAGTAGCCTATCACTTTGATCTTCCTATGATCGTTACTCGAGTAGGCGGACTGCCAGAACTGGTGCACGATGGACTCGTTGGTACCGTTGTCGAACCTAATGTAGCGGAAATTGTAAAAGGAATAGCATCTTTTTATGATCAAAATAAAGGAAGTGTCTTTCGTGAAAATATGAAAGAGGAAAAGAAAAAATATAGCTGGGATATCTTTGGTGAAGAAATAATTCGATTGGCGAAATAATCTTTAAAATTTAATGTATAAAGCTTTTCATATACAATTATTTAGGGACTGATTGCTATTTATTTCCAGCCAGGTTTATCAGAAAAATCAGAATTTTACAGGTTATCAACAATGATAAAAGTGCATTGCAACCTGTACAATTCCTGTTCAAATAGAGGTAATTGTATTGCAAATCTGAGCAAATTTATCTAAGTTTGAATATAGGCACAAGCATAAATAAGGGAAAAATTGGTAGCATATACACAAGGAAGTTTAGATAAGATCGAAGAACTTTTTAAGGATCAGGGATATAGGGTTAGGTACGAGAAAGGGACTTTTAAGACAGGAGCGTGTGTGTTACAGAGTTCACTTGTAGTTGTCGTGAATAAGTTTTCTAATTTAGAGATGAAAATCCAGTCTTTGATGGCTATTTTAACGGAAATCGACATCGATCAATCACGCGTTAATGAGAAGCATCTTACTATTTATACACAAATTACTAAACTAAAATCAAAACGTTGATAGTCAAATTTTTAGGAACTGGAACTTCGCAGGGTGTACCTGTTATCGCTTGTCAATGTGCTGTTTGTTTATCAAATAGTCATTTTGATAAACGTCTTCGTTCCTCTATTTTGATTAGTTATGACGATAGAAACATTGTCGTAGATACGGGGCCAGATTTTAGATATCAAATGCTACGCGAGCATGTGATGCACATGGATGCGGTATTAATGACACATTCACATAAAGATCATATCGCAGGTCTTGATGATGTTAGAGCATTTAATTTTAAGCAACAGTCTTCCATAGATATTTATGGTACAGATGTTCTTCATGATGCGTTAAGAAGAGAATTTTACTATGCTTTTTCTGGAGTAAAATACCCTGGGATACCGCGTTTAGAATTAGTGGAAATTGAAGCATTAAAACCATTTCATTTGTTTGGAAAGGAAATTCTTCCTTTGGAAGTGATGCATTATCAAATGCCTGTCTTAGGTTTCAGAATAGACGATTTTGCTTATATTACAGATGCAAAGACCGTATCCCATTTAACAAAAGAAAAACTTCAGGGATTGAAAGTTTTAGTTATAAATGCTTTACAAAAAGAAAGCCATGTTTCGCATATGACCTTGGATGAAGCTGTAGCTTTTGCTCAAGAAATAGGAGCTGAACAAACTTATCTAACACATATTGGTCATCGCATGGGGCTACATAAAGATGTTGTAAAGGAACTTCCTGCAAATATTACTTTAGCTTACGATCAACTTGAGATCAGGGTGTAGTTATACACTTCTATACTTTTGAGTAGATCTGTGCAATTTCTAAATCCTCAGGATAAGTTATCTTAATGTTTTTATAATCACCAATCACAATATGAATAGGTATACCTAATCTTTCCACAACGGAAGCATCATCTGTAAAAGTCGCCTCTTCATCCTGTTCATAAGCTGTTTCTAATAAACCTCCTTCAAAAATCTGAGGCGTCTGTACAAGCCAAATATGATTACGATCAATTGCATAGTTGGTATCTGCTGTCGTCATACGAACAGAATCAGTACACGAACGAGCAACGATTACCGCTTTAGAAACCTCCACTTGTTCAAAAGCAAGATCAATTGTATTGGCGGCTATTAAAGGTCTCGCCGCGTCATGCACAGCGATAGCAATTTCCTGTAAATTTAGTTGCTTTTTTTGATAAATGCAATTCCATTTTTGACTGTCTGAAATCTTGTTTCTCCTCCATAAGTAATATCATGAGGAATAGTAAACTTGTATTCTTGACAAAGAGATTTCCAAAAATACTCCATTGCTGGATCAATCGCTATGATGATATGCGGTTGTTTTGTACTTGTATAGAACTTCTCTATCGTATGCATCAAGACTGGTTTCCCGTTCATCAATAGATATTGTTTCGGTAAATCTGACTGCATAGACTACCTTTGCCAGCCGCAACTATTAAAACAAAGCTTTGATCGATCATGAGTTATGAAGAATATAAAAGGATTGAAAACAAAAAACGTGGATAAATATACTATTTATCCACGTCTGTATTTTTTAATTGTCGATTAGATAATCAACATGGCATCGCCATAGCTGTAAAATCTGTATTTTTCTTTAACCGCTTGTTCATAAGCATTCATAACGTGTTCGTAACCACCAAAAGCAGCAATCATTACTAATAAAGTAGATTCTGGAGTATGGAAATTCGTAATCATTGAGTTTGCAATACTGAAATCGTATGGCGGATAAATAAATTTACTCGTCCAATCGTTCGCTGGTTTTAAGTGACGATCAGCAGAAACAGCTGATTCGATTGCGCGCATTGAAGTCGTTCCTACGGCACAAACTCTTCTTTTTAAGTCAATAGCTTTATTTACTGTTTTAGCAGCTTCTTCCGTGATGATAAACTGCTCAGAATCCATTTTGTGTTTTGTTAAATCTTCAACTTCAACCGTTCTGAAAGTTCCTAATCCAACATGTAAAGTTACTTCAGCAAAATCAACACCTTTTAGTTCCAAACGTTTCATCAACTCGCGAGAGAAGTGAAGACCTGCAGTTGGTGCTGCAACTGCTCCTTCATTTTTAGCATAAATTGTTTGATAACGAAATTTATCCTCAGGTGTTGCTTTACGAGTAATATATTTTGGAAGTGGAGTTTCACCCAAAATCTCAATATTACGACGAAATTCTTCATCAGTTCCATCAAATAAGAAACGGATTGTACGTCCACGTGAAGTCGTGTTGTCAACAACTTCAGCAACTAATAAATCATCATCTCCAAAGTAAAGTTTATTTCCTACACGGATTTTTCGAGCTGGATCAACCAATACATCCCATAAACGAAGTTCTTTGTTTAATTCACGTAACAAGAAAACTTCGATTGTAGCACCAGTTTCTTTATTGCCATATAGACGCGCCGGAAAAACTTTTGTATTATTTAAAATCATGACATCTTTGTCATCAAAATAATCTAATACATCTTTAAAAATTTTATGCTCAATTTTACCAGTATCACGGTGTAAAACCATTAAGCGTGATTCGTCACGATTTTCAGTTGGTTCAGACGCCAAAAGAGACTCTGGTAAGTTGAATTTAAATTGAGATAACTTCATCTTTAATATTGATATTTTAAATGATTGCCTTTTATATGTATTTAAGTTCCCTATAACAGACTTATTGGAACATAAATAAGCATACAAAGGTAGTCAATTTTTTAGTTAAAAGGGAGTTTCTTTCTGGATTAAATTGATTAATGAATTGATTTTGACATAAAATCAAAACTTAATTGTAATTTAGAACCTGAATATGCTAGCAATAGGTCTCATTAAGGAAAGTGCAAAATTCGCACTGTCGGCTCTAAAAGATAACCGTACGCGTACTTTATTGTCCTTATTAGGGGTAACAATAGGTATTTTAACGATTATTGGTGTCTTTTCAGCTGTTGATACATTACGAAATAATATAGAAGATTCTGTTAAGAAGATAGGATCAAATACATTATATGTTCAGAAATGGCCTTGGACTGGAGGGCCCGATTTCCCTTGGTGGAAATATCTCAATAGACCAGAACCTAAATATGAGGATTATTTAATGCTGAAAGAACGCATAACAACGGCAGATAAGATTGCTATATGATTGATATCGGTAATTCTACGATTAAATATAAAAATAATAATGCCTCTGGGGTGTCTATTTCAGCAGGAACACAGGATCAGTACAGTATTCAGAATTTGAATGTTGAAAAAGGTAGATATTTTGTCGAAAGCGAAACCCGTGCAGGTCATTAGTGACTGTTTTAGGTGCTGTCATCGCAGAGGGACTTTTCCCAAAAAGTGATCCTCTGGGAAAATATGTCAACATGCTGGGACGGAAGGTACAGGTAATTGGTGTATTAAAGAAGGAAGGGGAAGGAGTGCTGATCAATACTTCTCCTGATAATAGTGCATTTATTCCCTTTGAGCTTGCTCGAAATCTAGTTAATTACGATAATTTTTCACCTAGTATTGCTGTTCGAGTGATGTCAAAGTATTCTTTAGCAGAAGCTGAAAGTGAAATTAAAGTTTTAATGCGTTCAATTCACCGCATTTCTCCACAACGAGAGGACGATTTTTCAATTAATCAAACAACCATGATAACTTCCCAACTGGATAAAATGTTTGGCATTGTAAATCTAGCCGGTTTCTGTATTGGAATTTTCTCCATATTGGTAGGCGGATTCGGTATAGCCAATATTATGTTTGTGAGTGTCAAAGAACGTACACATATTATTGGTATTCAAAAGGCTTTAGGAGCTAAAAACTTTTTTATATTGTCTCAATTTTTGATCGAATCAATCGTGCTCTGTCTATTAGGCGGTGCTATTGGCTTATCTATCGTGTTTCTGATCACATTATTGGTTAAAATTGGTACTGGGTTAGCAATTGTCGTGAGTATAAAGATGGTACTCTTGACAGTCTTTATTTCGACGTTAATTGGTTTGATATCAGGTATTGTTCCGGCTTTGATGGCTTCTAGATTAGATCCAGTGGAAGCAATCCGTAGCAAATAAGCTATAAAATAAAATTAAGTTTATTCTTTACTTCATGATGTAGCGAGTTTTTGTATTATTTATCGTAATTTAAGTTCAGCTTAAACTGATTAAATTATTTAAAGATAAATACTATGGGAGACTCGATAAAAAAAGAGGAAATTGCAAATGATCTGTTAGATGCAAACTCGTCTGAAGATAATGTACATCATGTTAATAATCCTGTATTAGACCTTCCTACTATAGAGAAAAAATACCTAGCTAGAGTAAGAGCATGCTCTAAGGATCGGAATACATTTTATTTTACAGATGGTATTGCTAAAGTGGAAATTCGAATAGTTTCTGATGAAATTATTCGCGTTCGTTTGGCTCCTCAAGGATCTTTTTTAGATGACTTTTCTTATGCTGTTATCGATACAGATCAGCACGCAGTATCGTTTTCTGTAGATGAAGATGAAACAAGTTATTACGTGAAAACAAATAAGGTGATCTGCGCTATCCGTAAAACAGATTTTTTGGTTTCATTTCAAGATCTTTCAGGTAAAGTATTCAATACCGATGACAAACCAATGCATTGGGAGGAAAATCCAGACTTCGGCGGTTATTATGTCTATTGCAGCAAAAAGGCACATGAAGATGAAGCTTTCTTCGGCTTGGGAGACAAAGCAACAAATTTAAATCTTAGAGGTAAACGATTTAAAAACTGGAATTCGGATACCTATGGCTATGCTTTTAATCAAGATCCCCTTTATAAAACAATTCCTTTTTATATCGGAGTGACTGGTGGAGAAGCCTACGGTATTTTCTTTGATAATACATTCAGAACATTCTTCGATTTTGCTTCAGAAAATAAACAACGTACAAGCTTTTGGTCAGAAGGCGGTGAGATGCAATATTATTATATTCATGGCCCAAATATGATCGATGTGGTAAAACGTTATCATAGTATCACTGGAACACATTATATGCCTCCATTATGGGGGATTGGTTACCATCAATGTCGATGGAGTTATTATCCTGAGCAGAATGTAAGAGAGATAACAACAGAATTTAGAAAAAGAGAAATCCCTTGCGATGCTATTTACCTTGATATCGATTATATGGATGGCTATCGCTGTTTCACCTGGGACAAAAAATATTTTCCGGATCCTAAAAAATGATATCAGATTTAGCTGCCAATGGCTTTAAAACAGTGGTTATGATAGATCCTGGTATTAAGGTTGATGAAAATTATTGGGTGTTCAAGGAAGGACAGCAAAATAGGTATTTCTGTCGTCGAGGTGATGATTATTTTATGGAAGGTTTTGTGTGGCCTGGAAGATGTCAGTTTCCCGATTTTACAAATCCAACTGTAAGGGAATGGTGGGGTACTTTATACAAAGGCTTGGTTGATGACGGAGTTGCTGGATTTTGGAACGATATGAATGAACCTGCTGTTTTTGGAAGAGGTACATTTCCGGATGACGTAAGACATAACTATGATGGCTATCGAGGTTCCCACAGGAAAGCGCATAATATATATGGCATGCAGATGGTACGTGCTACATATGATGGTTTAAAAAAGCTATATAAAAATAAAAGACCTTTTACTATCACGAGAGCAGCGTATTCGGGTACACAGCGTTTTTCTTCGGTATGGACCGGAGATAATATTGCAACATGGGAACATCTTCGTATTGGTCTTTTGCAGTTGCAAAGATTATCCGTTTCGGGACTTTCTTTTTGCGGAACCGATATTGGAGGATTTACAGGAGAACCGGATGGAGAATTGTTTACACGTTGGATGCAATTTGGCGTCTTTTCTCCATTCATGCGTGTACATTCCGCAGGTGATACCCGCGACCGTGAACCATGGAGTTTTGGCCCTGAATGGGAAGCAATATGTAAGAAATTTATTGAAATGAGGTATAAATTACTACCTTATATCTATACCATTTTTTGGCAACAACATCGTTATGGAGAACCTATTTTAAGACCGATTTCCTTGGTGGAACAACATATCCCTAAAAATTTAATACGAGAGGAAGAGTTTTGTTTCGGAGATAAAATTTTAGTCTCACCTGTTCTTAATCCTGGACAAAAGAATAAAGTGGTTTATCTTCCAGAAGGAGAATGGTATTATTATTTCAATTTACAGAAATATGTAGGTTTACAGGAACATACTATTGATACTCCCCTAGATGAAATGCCGATTTTTGTAAAAGGAGGAAGTATAATTCCTGAATATCCCGTGATGCAATATACATTTCAGCAAAAAATTGATGCCTTGAAATTGAATGTTTATTTCAGTAGAGGTAAGTTTGACTCTTATACCTATGCTGATCATGGCGATACCTTTGCTTATGAACAAAGTGTCTATGCTGAAAAACACTTCCTTTTAGAAGGGACAGATAATAGCTTAGTGATACTGCAACAAGTGGAAGGACTTTACAATGAAAGATTTGATGATTACAAAATTTATCTGATCGGCATTCCATTTGAAGTAAGAACAGTTAAGGCAGATGGTGTTGAACTCAACTTGTTAAAAGATGAATCAGGCAATGATTACATCCAAGTAGAAAAAGATTTCAGAAACTTAATTATAACATAATTTACGATTATTAAACCTAACACCTAATCTGATCATGGGTCAACCAGTAGAAGTATTTTCGTTACTTACAGCATTCGACATATCATTATTTAGAGCTGGAAGACATTACAAATTATATGAGAAATTTGGATCTCATGTTGTTGAGTATAGCGGTCAATCAGGAGTTTATTTTGCCGTGTGGGCACCTTATGCAAGTCAAGTTTCCGTCATTGGAAATTTCAATGGCTGGAATCCTTATACACACCTTTTGCATGTGCGTTGGGACGGAAGTGGTATCTGGGAGGGATTTATTCCAAATATTGGAATAGGAGAAGTATATAAATACCATATTAATTCGATGGCAGGAGAGCAATTGGAAAAAGCTGATCCTTTTGCGTTGATTAGTGAGTTACCACCACAAACTGCGTCAATCGTCGGTACAACTTGGTATGAGTGGGAGGACAAAAACTGGATGTCACAAAGAGCTCAATTTAATAGTTTGGATAAACCTATGTCGGTGTATGAAATGCACTTGGGTTCCTGGCAACGTGATCCTTCAGATCCCGATCGTTTGCTTTCCTATCGCGAAATTGCAGATCGATTAGTTCCCTATATAATAGAAACAGGATTTACACATGTCGAGTTTCTTCCTGTTATGGAACACCCCTATTATCCATCTTGGGGTTATCAGATTGCGGGTTATTTTGCCGCATCTTCACGCTATGGGGGACCACAAGATTTAATGTATTTGATCGAATCTTTACATAAGCATAATATCGGTGTAATTTTAGATTGGGTACCTTCACATTATCCTGGTGACGCTCATGGATTATATCGTTTCGATGGTAGTTTCCTTTACGAGCACGAAGATATAAGAAAGGGCTTTCATCCAGATTGGAAATCATATATCTTTAATTATGGTCGAAACGAAGTGCGATCATTCCTCATTAGTAATGCGCTCTTTTGGTTGGACCGTTATCATGTGGATGGTTTGCGTGTGGATGCCGTTGCTTCCATGCTTTATCTTGATTATTCGCGTAATGAAGGCGAGTGGGAACCCAATAAATTTGGAGGAAGAGAAAATTTGGAAGCTGTAGAGTTTTTAAAAGAATTTAACGAAGCTGTTTATCATCATTTCCCAGATGTTCACACCATCGCAGAGGAATCAACATCTTGGCCTGGTGTAAGTAAGACAACATCTGTAGGAGGATTAGGTTTTGGTATGAAATGGATGATGGGTTGGATGCATGATACGTTAGATTATTTCAAAGAAGATCCTATTAATCGCCGATATCACCATCATAAATTGACTTTTGCAACTGTATATGCATATCATGAAAATTTTATGTTGCCCTTATCTCATGACGAAGTTGTGCATGGAAAAAAATCTCTTTTGTATAAGATGCCGGGTGATGAATGGCAGAAATTCGCAAATTTAAGAGCACTTTATTTGTATATGTTTACATTAACCGGGACGAAACTGTTATTTATGGGTGATGAATTTGCGCAAACAGCAGAGTGGAATGAAAACAAATCTTTGGATTGGCACTTACTGGATTATTCGCCACATAAAGGTATGCTTAGGTTTGTTACCGCCTTAAATCGTGTGTACAAAAGTCAACCTGCACTTTATCAGAAAGCTTTTGTAAGCGATGGTTTTCAATGGGTAGAACAAGGAGATTATACCAATAGCGTGTACGCGTATTTACGCAAGGGATATGAAGAAAAAGACAACTTATTAGTCATATTAAATCTAACCCCAGTTGTTAGAAAAGAATTTAGGATAGGTGTACCAAAAAATGGCGTATGGGAGGAAATTTTGAATTCAGATCAATTAGAATTTAATGGGAGTGGACTGATCGGCGAAGCTTACAATTCAACACATGTTCACTGGATGGGTTTTGAGCAATCGATAACGATAACTTTACCACCTTTAGGAGGTATAATATTAAAACGAAAAGCATAATGAAAGTAATACATTTAAGTGTTGAATGTTTTCCGGTAGCAAAGGTAGGCGGACTGGCAGACGTATTGGGAGCTTTACCTAAATATCAGCGTAAACTTGGTGTTGACGCATCCGTTGTTATGCCTTGGTACAATCGGAAATTTACACAAGAAAATAAGTTTGATCATATTGCTTCCGGAGCTTTCTATCAAGGATCGGAATTATTGCATTATGAAATTTTGAAGGAAGCAGATGATCTACTTGGATTTCCATTATATCTCATTCGCATACCCGGTAAATTAGATCGTGAGGAAGTATACTGTTACCCAGATGAATCTGAGCAATGGCTATCATTTCAACATGCTTTTTTACATTGGTTAAAAGCAGATGGCATACAACCCGATTTGATCAATTGTCATGATCATCATGTTGGATTGGTTCCTTTTTTATTGAAATACAGTTATGAATTTCAACAGTTTTCGCATGTTAAAACACTTTTTACAGTTCACAATGGGCAGTATCAAGGCTGGATGAATTGGAGTAAAGGTATTTTATTGCCAAGTTTCGATACTTGGCGATGGGGATTGCTTGATTGGGATGGTGTAATAAATCCCATGGCAGCAGCGGTTAAATGTTGCGATGCATTTTCTACGGTTTCAGATGGATATCTAAAAGAATTATTTATCGAAGCAAATGATCTACAATCTTTGTTTGCATCCGAATCGCAAAAAGGATACGGCATTGTTAACGGGATCGATACAGATTATTGGAATCCGCAGTTAGATACTTTAATTGATTCGAATTATAATCTTAATACAGTTGAAAAAGGTAAATCACAAAATAAAAAAAGCTTATGTGATCAGTATAAATTAGATCCTTCTTTACCATTAATGTCGTTTATAGGCCGATTTGCGATAGAAAAAGGAGCAGATTTATTAGCTGAAATAATTGATCAACTTTTGGGAAATATTAAATCCAAAATGAGTATATTTATTTTAGGCTCAGGAGATCAAGATATTCAGGTTGCTTTGCAACAGGTTTTAGAAAAATATCCAAAACAGCTCGCAGTTTATTTTGGGTATAATGAATCACTTGCACATCAAGTATATGCAGCAACAGATCTGTTATTGATGCCCTCAAGAGTGGAGCCTTGTGGATTAAACCAATTATATGCCCTACAATATGGGACAATTCCGGTCGTAAGAGGTATTGGCGGGCTCAAAGATACAGTTATTGATGTGAAAGATACAGGTGGATACGGTATCGTATTTCCCGAAGCACATGTTGAAGATGCAGTACAGGGTGTGATAAGGACTTTAGAAATAGTTAACCAGGCCGATTTGTTGTCAGAAATTAGACAAAGGGAAATGCATTTGGATTTTTCATGGAATAAGTCAGCTCAAAAATATTTGGATTTGTACACTAAATTATTGAAATAATATGTCACACAAAGTAGTCTCTATTGTTTTGGGGGGTGGACGAGGTACTCGTTTGTATCCCTTGACCGAACAGCGCTCAAAACCAGCTGTACCAATTGCTGGTAAATACCGTTTGGTGGATATTCCGATTTCGAATTGCTTAAATTCCGGATATAATAAAATCTTTGTTCTGACACAGTATAATTCGGCATCTTTAAATAAGCACATTAAAAACGCTTATAATTTCAGTATTTTTAGTAAAGGATTTGTAGATATATTAGCTGCAGATCAAAATAATGAAGGCGATCGTTGGTTCGAAGGGACAGCCGATGCCGTGAGGAGAACACAGAAAAATCTGCTGAATGTCGATTATGACTATGTACTTATTCTGTCAGGTGATCAATTGTATCAAATGGATTATGCTGCATTAGTTGACTTTCATGTTAAAAACAAAGGAGATGTCACCATTGCAACTATTCCTGTCACTGGTAAAGATGCAACAGGATTTGGAATTTTAAAATCGGATGAAAATAATGTTATTACCTCTTTTATAGAAAAGCCTAATAAAGAAGAACTGTTAAACTGGGGGTCCGAAGTATCAGAAGAGATGGATAAGCGTGGTAGACATTATTTAGCTTCTATGGGGATTTATGTTTTTTCAAAAGGTGTATTGGCCTCCTTACTGAAAGAAAATCCAGGTATGGATTTTGGGAAAGAAATCATTCCTGAAAGTATTGATTCCAAAAATGTGCTGAGTTATCAATTTGATGGGTACTGGACCGACATTGGTACAATTAGTTCTTTTTTTGAAGCAAATATTGGTTTAACCGATGATATCCCTGATTTTAATTTGTTTAATGAAACAGTTTATACAAGAGCACGGATGTTGCCTCCTTCTAAAATATCAGGAACTACATTAAACAATACAATTGTTGCAGATGGATGTATTCTTAATGGCGATAAAATTCAGCGTTCCATCATTGGTATTCGCTCCCGTATAGGACATGGTACAGTGATTAAAAACACCTATATGATGGGGAGTGATTATTATGAACAACTGGAGGAAGTTTTGGAATTAGGAAGTACGCAGGCACCTCCGCCAGTAGGCGTCGGTGAACGATGTTATATTGAAAATGCAATCCTAGATAAAAACTGTCGTATTGGTAATAATGTTCGTATAAAAGGAGGGAAGCATCTTAAAGATGGAGATTATGAGACCTATGCTGTTTGTGACGGTATCGTGGTCGTAAAGAAAGAAGCGGTTATTGTGAACGGCATTACCATTGGCTGTTAATTGAAATTTTGAAAATTAAGGTAATTTTTTAAATTACCTTAATTAAATCAAATTGGAAGAGATGACTTTGGGTTGGAAAAA
>NZ_ASZT02000088.1:0-22352 GCF_001006065.1 Sphingobacterium sp. IITKGP-BTPF85 | reverse complement strand
AAGTTTAACAAGTCAAGTCTCGGTATATTAACTAAAGCCATACGTTTATGTTTGTTTGTACAAAGGTAACCGATTTAATTTTGAATATAAAAACACAAATGTGAATAACTGTAGGGGTGTTTTGCTTAAGTTGTTGGTTTGTAGTTGTTAAAAGTTTTCCACATTTTGATAATATGGCATATTGTTGATTATAATCGGTATTTTAATACCTTAGTAAGGGACTATTCATTTCCGTCAAATATTTATTAAAAATTTAATATTAACTATTTGAAATCCAAAAAAAATAAATTAGATTTGTTATGCTTGCATAGTAAATAATAAAGCAAATTATGAGTCAAAATAAAACAATTGATTATTTTTTAAAAACAGGTTGGCAGACTATCGCTAATAAGTATAACCAGATTGCGACGCAGTATGGTTTTACTCAGGCTGCTGGTTATATTTTAATTAATATCCATAAAGAGGGGACCCCCGTGTCACAGATCGCCAATTTAACAGGTGTGAAAACAACTAGTTTGTCTCGGGTGTTAAATAATTTAGAGAAGTTGGGATTTATTTATAGAGAAGCGAGTGCATCTGATAAGCGGTCGGTTAAAGTGTATTTAACAGAGCTGGGTAAAGAAAAAAGAGAAATGGCAAAAAACGTCGTTCGTAATTTTAATCATTATCTCGAGGAAAATTTATCAGAGAAAGAGCGTAATCAATTGATGAAATCTTTAGCCAAATTAAATGAATTGGCGACTTCATATCAAGAAGAAAATAGTACCATCGATCAATAATAAGCTTAGCAATTATTGATAATAAACAATTAGATAAATGAGTAGAAACATTAGAAAAGTAGCAGTATTAGGTTCTGGAGTAATGGGCTCTAGGATCGCTTGCCATTTTGCTAACATCGGTATGGAAGTATTACTTTTGGACATCGTTCCAAAAGAGCTATTGCCAGCTGAAACAGCAAAAGGACTTACTTTGGATAGTAAGTTCGTTCGCAATCGCATTGTCAACCAGTCTTTAGAAACGGCTGTAAAATCTAATCCATCTCCTATTTATAGTAAATCTTTTGTGAAAAGGATTTCAACAGGAAATTTTGATGATAATATGTCTGATATCGCATCATGCGATTGGATCATTGAAGTTGTCGTTGAACGATTGGATATCAAAAAATCTGTGTTTGAACGCGTTGAACAATACCGAAAACCAGGCACTTTGATTACTTCAAATACTTCGGGTATTCCGATACATCTTATGACGGAAGGTAGATCCGAAGATTTTAAAGATCATTTTTGTGGTACACACTTCTTTAATCCGCCACGTTATTTACAATTGTTGGAAATTATTCCTACCCCCCATACAATAAAAGAAGTTGTTGATTTTCTGTTAGAATTTGGTGACAAGTTTTTAGGTAAAACTGTTGTTTTATGCAAGGATACACCAGCATTTATTGGCAATAGAATCGGTGTTTATTCAATGCTTGCTTTAACCCATCTCGTAGAACCGCTAGGTTTGACTGTGGAAGAAGTTGATAAGTATACCGGTCCAGCGATGGGGCATCCGAAATCGGCAACTTTCCGAACAGCTGATGTTGTTGGTTTAGATACTTTGGTAAACGTTGCTAATGGCCTCGCCCAGAATGCACCCAATGATGAAGCTAAAGGGGTATTTCAATTGCCTTCCTTTATAACTAAAATGGTTGAAAATAAGTGGCTAGGTGAAAAAACCAAAAAAGGATTTTACGAAAAAGTAAAAGATGCTTCTGGAAATTCAGAAATTCAATCTTTAAATCTGAAAACTTTAACATTTGGACCTCAAGGAAAGGTGAAATCTGCTACCCTGGAAGCGACAAATTGGTGGAAGATATTCGCAAACGAATGAAGTATATGAACAAGGGAAAGATAAAGCAGGAGAATTGTTCCGTGCCATGCATTATCCTTTGTTTGAATACGTATCTAATCGTGTACCTGAAATTACTGACGATTTTTTCCGTATCGATGATGCGATGCGTGCTGGCTTCGGTTGGGAGATAGTCCTTTCGAGGTTTGGGATGCTTTAGGTGTTCGAGAGACAATAGAAAAATTAAGAACGAAGAGAAACGTCTCCCAGGTCAACGTGGTGAAGTTTCACAATGGGTTCATGATATGTTAGACGCAGGTTGTGAGTCTTTCTATAAAATCGAAAATGGCGTTCGTCAATATTATGATATTGCATCAAAATCATACAAACCTATTCCAGGAACAGAAGATCTTATTGTTTTAGATCACATCCGTGAAAGCAAAACAATTTGGAAAAATTCCGGAGTTTCCATTATTGATCTTGGAGATGGAATTATCAATTGTGAATTCCATACCAAAATGAATACGATCGGTGGAGATGTAATTCAAGGCGTGAATAAAGCAATTGATTTAGCTGAAAAAGAATATCGTGGATTAGTAATTTCTAACGAAGGAAAAAATTTCTCCGCAGGAGCTAATATAGGTATGATATTCATGATGGCCGCTGAGCAAGACTACGATGAATTAAATATGGCGGTTCGTGCTTTCCAGAATACTTCTATGCGGATTCGCTATTCGTCCATTCCAGTAGTAGTAGCACCATTTCAAATGACATTAGGAGGAGGCTGTGAATTTTCAATGCATGCCGATTTTGTGCAGGCACATGCTGAGACATATATGGGCTTAGTTGAATTTGGAGTTGGTGTAATTCCAGGTGGCGGAGGTACTAAAGAATTTGCTTTACGTGCTTCAGATGAATATAAAGAAGATCAAATTGTTCAAAATACTTTAAAAGATCGTTTTTTGACCATAGGAACAGCAAAAGTGTCAACCTCAGCTATAGAGGCCTATGAGCTTGGATACCTGCAGCAAGGTAAGTATGCGATTACTATGAATAAAGCTCGACTTATTGCTGATGCAAAAGAAAAGGCTTTAGAATTAGCTAATGCAGGTTATATACAGCCCGTTCAAAGGACTGATATTAAGGTATTGGGAAAACAAGGATTAGGAATTGTCTATGTAGGAGCAAGTTCAATGCGTGCTGGAAATTATATCTCTGACCATGATAAAAAGATTTCTGAAAAATTAGGAAATGTTTTATGTGGCGGTGAGTTATCGGCACCAACAGAAGTCTCTGAACAGTATTTATTGGATCTAGAACGTAAAGCTTTTCTTGAGCTATGTGCAGAACGAAAAACTTTGGAACGTATCCAATTTATGTTAACAAAAGGAAAACCGTTAAGAAATTAGAGTATAAATTAGATTAGAGATTTGAGACATTAGATTTGAGATATGCATAATCTGAAAGAATTAAAGATTTGGAGTAAATCAATTGAATTAGCTACAAAAGTATATGAAGTAGTATCTCTTTTCCTTCAGAAGAAAAATTTGGATTATCATCTCAGATTAAACGATCGGTTATATCGATTGCGTCAAATATAGCAGAAGGAGCAGGTAGAAATTCAGGAAATGAATTTATTCATTTTCTTGGAATTGCAAATGGATCATCTTTCGAATTGCAGACACAAATTATTATAGCACAAAATCTAAAGCTGTTAAAGGTTGAGCAAGCCGAACAGCTGTGTTCTCAAATTATAGAAATTCAAAAAATGATTTTTGGATTTTTGAATAAATTAAAAAATGATAATAAATAATATGTGAATTTTAACGATCTGATATCTTAAATCTCACATCTCACATCTAAAAATTATGGAAGCATACATTGTAGCAGGATATCGTACAGCAGTAGGGAAAGCACCTCGTGGAGGATTTCGTTTTATGCGTGCGGATGATTTGGCCGCTGATGTGATCAAGCATTTGGTGGCATCAGTACCCAACTTAAATAAAGAAGAAATTGACGATGTAATCGTCGGTAATGCGATGCCAGAAGCAGAGCAAGGATTGAATGTAGGACGTTTAATTTCTTTGATGGGCTTGCAAACGGATAAAGTACCAGGAGTCACTGTAAACCGTTACTGTGCCTCTGGGTTGGAGACAATAGCCACAGCTGTAGCAAAAATAAAAGCCGGAATGGCAGATTGTATTATTGCTGGCGGAGTCGAGGTCATGTCAGGAATGCCTTTTGGAGGATGGAAAATTGTTCCAAACCCTGAAGTAGCAAAAGAAAACCCAGATTGGTATTGGGGAATGGGACTTACAGCCGAAGCTGTTGCAAAAGAATACGGCGTATCTCGAGAAGACCAAGATGCATTCTCTTTAAAATCACATCAAAAAGCTGTTGAGGCTATTAAAAATGGTCATTTAAAAGATGGCATTGTTCCGATTACAGTAAAGGAAAACTACTTAAAGGATGGCAAAAAATTAGAAACAAGAGAATATGTCGTTGATACAGACGAAGGACCGAGAGCAGATTCATCGCTTGAGCGCTTGCGAAGTTGCGTCCAGTTTTTGCAGCTGACGGTGTAGTTACTGCAGGTAACTCATCACAAACTTCAGATGGAGCAGCCTTTGTTTTGATTGTTTCAGAAGAAAAAATGAAGGAATTGAACCTAAAACCGATAGCACGTCTTGTCAGTTATGCCGTGGCAGGTGTTCCGCCACGTATCATGGGGATTGGTCCTATTGTAGCAATACCAAAAGCTTTGAAAATGGCAGGATTAAAAAAAGAAGATATCGATTTATTCGAATTGAATGAAGCTTTTGCATCACAATCTTTAGCCGTTATTCGCGAATTGGGTCTTGATGAAGAAAAAGTTAATGTCAATGGCGGTGCTATTGCTTTAGGCCATCCATTGGGTTGTACTGGAGCCAAATTGACTGTTCAAATATTAAATGAACTGAAGCGTAGAAATAAAAAATACGGCATGGTAACAATGTGTGTCGGAACAGGACAGGGAGCAGCAGGTATTTTTGAATTACTATAGATAGCGCAAATTTTAAAACTTCGACAGGGCATATGAGATGTTCTTTATCGAAATCAAATTGCACATTTTGAGGATGACTTCAGCTTTTCATCCACATGTTTTTCAAATCGGACCATCTAACTGGTTTTTAATCTTAAAGATCAGTTAGGTGACTTATCGAGATGTATTTGTTTTAAAAAATAGAATAATATTTAACAATAGAAGCAAAGAAATAAGGTTTTAGTCTTTATCCTTTGCACTTTAATCAGAAAAATTATGAGCAACACAATTAAAGGCGGAGAATTTGTAATTAAAGAGACATCTTATACAGATATTTTTATTCCTGAAGAATTTGATGAAGAAGCAAAGATGATTCGTCAGACCTGTATTGACTTTCTAGATACGGAAGTTCTAAACAAATTGGATCGTATTGACTCCCAGGAAGAAGGTTTGATGCCAAGTCTTATGGATAAAGCTGGAGAACTAGGAATGTTGAGTGTGTCCATACCAGAAGAATATGGGGGATTTGGTAAAAACTTCAATACATCCATGTTAGTTGCAGATGCGGTTGGGGGAGGATTCTCCTTTGCTGTGGCATTATCGGCACATACAGGCATAGGTACTTTGCCTATTTTATACTATGGAAACGCAGCTCAAAAAACAAAATACATTCCAAAATTAGCTACTGGGGAATGGAAAGCTTCTTATTGTTTAACAGAACCTAATTCAGGATCAGATGCCAACTCTGGTCGTACTGCAGCAAAATTAAATGCCGCAGGTACACACTATGTCATTAATGGACAGAAGATGTGGATTACAAATGGTGGTTTTGCTGATATCTTTATTGTTTTTGCAATTGATGATGATAAGAATCTTACCGCTTTTATTGTTGAGAAAGATTTTGGAGGAATCAGTATGAACCCAGAAGAGCATAAACTGGGAATCAAAGGATCTTCAACCCGACAGGTATTTTTCAACGATTGTGAAGTTCCTGTTGAAATATGCTTTCTGAACGTGAAAATGGATTTAAAATAGCGGTTAATATCCTAAACATTGGTCGTATAAAATTAGGCGCTGCTACTATCGGTTCATCACGCATGGTGATTACACAAGCGATTAAATATGCCAATGAGCGCGTGCAGTTCAATTTACCGATTTCCAAATTTGGAGCCATCCGTTACAAATTAGCTGAAATGGCAACGCGATTATTTGCGACCGAATCAGCAGCATATCGTGCCGGTCAGAATATTGATGACACGTACGAATCATTAGTTGCAGGGGGGATGGATGAAGCTAAAGCAAAACTGAAATCTGTAGAACAATATGCTATCGAGTGTGCGATCATTAAAGTATGGTGTTCGGAAATGTTAGATTATGTTGTGGATGAAGGCGTACAGATTTATGGAGGCATGGGATATTCAGCAGAAGCACCAATGGAACGCGCTTATCGAGACTCACGTATCAATCGTATTTTTGAAGGTACTAATGAAGTAAATAGACTGTTGGTCGTAGATATGCTTTTGAAACGTGCCATGAAGGGAGAGATTGATTTGATGGGACCTGCTACTGCAGTTGCATCAGAACTATTAGCTATTCCTGATTTTGGAGAAGAAGATGAAACACCATTTGCAGCAGAAAAGAAAATTATCGCTAATTTGAAAAAGGCAGGCTTATTAATTGCTGGCGCCGCAGTTCAAAAATTGATGATGTCTTTATCTAAGGAGCAGGAGATTTTGATGAATATTGCCGATATCATTGGTTATGTATACATCGCTGAGTCAGCGTTACTTCGTGCGGAGAAATTATATCATACAAAAGGAGTAGAAGCAAGTGCTGATGCAACAGATATGGCTAAAATTTATCTATATTCAACCATTGATAAAGTAAATGTTGCAGGAAAAGAAGCCCTAAATTCTTTTGCTGAAGGTGATGAGTTGAAAATGATGTTAGTGGGTTTACGTCGCTTTACAAAATCAGAACCATTTAATGTGAAAGATGCGCGTCAACGAATTGCTAAGAAGTTGATTGATGCCAATAAATATTGTTTTTAGGTTTTAAAAAGTGATTATAGGTTTAGAAGCCGAGATGAAAACATCTCGGCTTTATTATTTGGTAACTTTTTCGTTTACTAGTTGCCGGCATGGATAATATTTCTAAATTTGGGGTTTCTAAATTAAAACCTGTTTACATGTCATCTTCGAAATCATTCTCCTTAGCTGAGGATTGGGTAGTTGTTATCTTAGGATTAGGAATTGTCTTTTTAGCAATTTTTGGGGTCATTGTTCCTCAACCAAGTTTCAGCTGGAGCAATTTTTCAGAATTAGGAAACCAAGTATTTTCCATTCATAACCTGCAGGCAATAGCGACCCAATTTGGTCTAGTCTTTATTGTCGCCATTATCGGAGCCTCCTTATTAGGTAAGTCGGTTAAAAGCTTATTAATAGTTTTTCCGTCTGTCTATGTGTTAACCATGCTCGCGCTCATCTTTGCTGGAAATTCACTCGTAAAAGACTATAATCTAGAAGCTGTTATTTTCAGTTTGGCGATCGGCTTGGTCATCAGTAATTTTTTCAATCTTCCTGATTGGTTTAAAAGTGCATTAAGTACAGAGTTGTATGTCAAAATTGGATTGATTCTTTTAGGAACAACAGTTATTTTTGGAGATATACTCAAAGCTGGTTCACTGGGACTTATCCAAGCATTAGTAGTGGTCATTTCAGTATGGTATTTTGCTTTTTGGGTTTGTAAAAAATTAAAGATTGATAAAGAAATGGCTTTGATGCTGTCAAGCGCAGTATCTATCTGTGGGGTATCAGCAGCAATTGCAACATCTGGAGCAATTAAAGGAGATAGTAAAAAGTTATCTTACATTATTTCACTTGTATTGATCACGGCAATTCCGATGATGATTTTTATGCCTTATTTGGCGGATAAAATGGGACTGTCTCAAGAAGTAACAGGAGCATGGCTAGGAGGTTCAATAGATACATCGGGTGCTGTAGCCGCTTCAGGTAGTTTAGTTGGAGAAGAAGCCTTAAAAATCAGTACAATTGTAAAATTTTCACAAAATGTATTATTAGGAATTGCAGCATTTGCAATTAGTATTTATTGGAGCTATTCAAAGTCAGTTGATGATGAAACAAAGAAAGAGAAACCAACTTTGAAAATTATTTGGGAAAGATTTCCAAAGTTTGTCCTGGGTTTTATATTTGCATCTTTACTTTTCTCATTTTTTATTTCACCAGAAACAAATGTTGCGGTTAAAGGAAGTTTGAAATTTATTCAGGGACTTTGGTTTACCCTGGCCTTTACCTCAATCGGATTGGAAACTAATTTTAAAGACCTGTTTCAACAGGATAATAAAAAGCCATTGTATGCCTTTTTAATTGCACAAACATTTAATATTATTGTGACCTTAATTATTGCACTCTTGTTATTTCAGTAGACTTAGGAATACAATGATGGATAAGAAAGACCGATAATATATCGTCAATATCAACATTTCAAATAATAAAAAAGGATAACCAGATTTAGGTTATCCTTTTTATTATTTCAGAATTTTCGTAACCTGATCAAATTCCTCCACAATGACAGGGGCAACAGGTTTGCTGAAAAACGAAACAATAACAATCGTTAAGAAACTCAAAATGAAACCAGGTATGATTTCATACACAGATTTGTAATCGTGAGGAATATACACCCATAAAAGTACAGTAGCACCACCCACCAACATTCCCAATAATCCTGCAGTGGCGGTTGTTTTTTTCCAAAGCAACGACAAGATGATAAGGGGACCAAAGGCAGCGCCAAAACCGGCCCAGGCATTTCCCACAAGATTTAATATGCTGTCTTTAGGGTTTAGGGAGAGCAGTAAGGCAATTATCGCTACAATAAGCACAGAAAGTCGACTTACAAGTAACATACGTTTAGGAGAAGCTGTTTTATTAAAAAAAGCTTTATAAATATCTTCTGTCATTGAGCTAGAGGTCACTAATAATTGAGAAGATATGGTACTCATGACAGCTGCTAAAATTGCGGATAAAAGAAAACCGCCAATTAAGGGATGAAATAATGCTCTCGAAAGATGGATAAAAATAGTTTCTGACAATTCCTTTGATTGATCAAATTGCAACATAGTAGTTTGATCAAACTTATATAAATAAGCTATTCCAAATAATCCCAAAAGTAATGCTCCACCAACAGTAAGAATCATCCAGCTAATGCCGATTCTTTTAGCTTTAGGGATATCTTTAACATCGCCAATAGCCATAAATCGCACTAAAATATGAGGTTGCCCAAAGTAACCTAATCCCCAAGCGAGTAAGGATACGATCGATACCGTGGTGGTACCCTTTAGTAAATCTAAATAATTAGCACCTTTATTATGTATGATATCCAATGTATTACCCAGTCCATCAAGTTGGAAAATCAGTACAATTGGAATGATGACAAGCGCGGTGACCATAATTGTTCCCTGCACAAAATCTGTTAAGCTAACAGCTAAAAATCCACCTAGGAAAGTATAAAGTACAACAACAAAGTTGTAGCATACAATCCAGTATAGTAATCAATACCAAAAGCCGATTCAAACAATCTTCCACCCGAAACCATACCTGCAGAAGTATATAAAGTGAAAAACACTAAAATGAAAATTGAAGAGACAATTTTTAAGAGCTGGGTTTTATCTTTAAAACGATTCTCAAAAAATACAGGGAGTGTAATTGCATTTTGGGCAACTTCTGTATATACCCGAAGTCGAGGGGCTACAATAACATAATTGAAGTATGCGCCAATAGTCAGACCAATTGCAATCCATGCACTGGATAATCCTGAAAGATACATCGCACCGGGAAGTCCCATGAGTAACCAGCCGCTCATGTCTGCTGCACCTGCCGATAAAGCAGTCACAGCCGCGCCCATCTTGCGCCCACCGATCAAAAAATCATCGGAATTACTGTTTGACTTCCTCCAAGAGTAAATTCCAATTCCAATCATTAAGGCCATATATAAGCCAATAGCTATTAATTCATATTCATTCATAAGCATCTATTATTCTTTAAAATGTCATCAAATAATTGATAAAGACTATCAAGTTTTGATTGTACGAAGATACTACAATCAATTTGAAGCGATAGAATTTCAATAACTCGATATAAAAGTGAAACATAATATTAATCTTTGCTTGATTGTTTTATGGAATTATGTATCTTAAAGCATCAATTAAGCAAAGTAATATCCCGAGCATGACAGAAAAGGAATTATTAATACAATATCGAAGTACAGGAGATCTGGATCTTTTGGGTAAATTGTATGCTCCCTATATGTCATTGCTTTATGGTGTATGTTTTAAATATTTGCACGATGCCGAAAAGAGTCAGGATGCCGTCATGCAAATTTTTGAAGAATTGATTCGGAAATTGCGCATCCACGAGGTCGATAATTTTAAAAGCTGGCTTTACACATTTTCTAAAAATTTTTGCCTCATGCAGCTGAGGAAAGAAAAGGGAACGCAGTATGTTGATATTGATGAACAAGTTGCGGTTGGTCATGATTATTTAGATGAATCTGATCCCAAAGAATGGAGCGAAAGTCAATTTGAAAAATTAGAAATGTGCATGTTGACGCTAAAACCTGAGCAGGAGCGTTGTATCAGGTTATTTTATTTAGAGCAAAAGTGTTATAAAGATATCGTAGTCCTTACCGGAATAGAAATGAATAAAGTGAAAAGCTATATTCAAAATGGCAAGCGAAATCTTAAAATTTGTATGGAGAGTAAGTAAAATGGAAAATAATTATCAATTATCCAGAATTCATAACTACATCAGTGGTCTGATGAATAAAGAGGAAATGTTTCAACTAGAGAAAGAAGCATTGGAAGATCCTTTTTTGCAGGATGCAATTGAAGGTTATCGTTTGCAAAAAGGAGTGGATGTACGACAATTGAGTTTGTTGCAACAGCGTTTAAACCGCCGCGTGGAGCAAACGATATCTACCCGTAATGCCCAGTTTTATACTTGGCAACGATTGGCAGTTGGATCAGCAGCAGCAGTCATTTTTGTCGTGCTTATCGCCTTTATTTATTTTAAGAATTTTAATACAAATAAAAGTAGAACGACAGAAGTCGAGCTGAGTTCCCCTGAAAATAAGATTGGGATTGAACCCATCTTAACTGGTGGAGATGCCTCACCGATAGAAGGATGGAATGCATTCGAGCAATATCTGCAAAGAAATGTACAGGTGCGGGATGTAGGAGGTAAAATTATCCTGAATTTTGAAGTTGATAAAAATGGAAAATTAAAAAATGTTAATTTTGAAGACGCACCCAATGAAGTTCTAAAAAAGGAGATATTAAGATTAATAGACAAGGGACCCAAGTGGCATGGAAAAAAAGGTAAATTAATTATTAGCTTTCCTATAGAAAATCCTACCCAAGCTTTCAAGCCGACACATTGTTTTGGAATTGTAGAAAAAAGTAATTAAGAAAGACTATTTATTATTTTCCTGTACAGTATAATCCAAGGGGAGCATATTGCCAACTTTAGAATACCAGGCAAAAAAACCTTCCATTGACCATTGTATAGCAGGCGTATAGTTTCCTTGATAATTTATGACAATGATGAATCGTCATCTATTTTTAAACGAGATGATTCATCATAAGCATTGTTAGAATTGAAATAATCGAGGTCTATTTTTGGGTCCTATTTAAGATATGAATGTAATTTTGATGGTGAATTTCCTTTAATTGATTTCCCAAGCTTCCTTTTTCAAGATCAGATTCAGTTAACTGTTTTCCTAAGACGTCATAGAACGCAGGTTGCCGCATGATATTTTGATATTTAGTCACACTATCTTTGATGATTTCTGATTGCAGTATATAAAATGAGTTCCATTTACCTTCATATTTCGTATTGACCAGTGACGTTATTGTTTTCAGTTTTTCCTGGGCATCTTTTCTTTCTAGATTTTCTTTTTTAGTAAGCTCGCGGACTACATAACCATCCTCCTGCCATTTATGTTCATATAACTTCGTATAAAGCGCATCATGGAAAGCTGGTAGGCCACTCTTCTTTGCGTCAATATACTCTTTGTAATCCGCTTATAATCTTTAAAATAGCTAAAACCTTCAAATTGAATTGTATTTTCAGAAAAGTTTGATCGAAAACTAATGAGATCGTATGAGATCATATAACCCAGTTCTTTATTGTCTATTTGTATTGGTTCGTTCGCTATTACAGTTAATATTTTTGATGATTTATTATATCGGAATCGCAGTATATCTGGATTTAATATTTTCGTTTTTTGGGCAAATTTACTTGTTCCGATAAAGCTTTCCGTAAAATATTTACCCCACTTTGCCCAACCATCTTTTTCAAACGGGATAACACTAACTTCTTCTAAAGTAGTAATCTTACGTGTTAAATAAATCTTTACCTTTTCATAATTATTAGTAGTAATTGTTTCAAATGCGGCCTCATATCCAATATTTGAAATGACCAGTTCTTGATTCTGGATAATTTTTTGGTGCAGTTGGAAACTACCATCCTTTGCAGTACTGGTTGCAGAAGATGAATTATTGATATAAACAGTAGCTCCGTGAATAGGTTGCTTAGTCTCCCTATCCAATACAACACCTTTAATCACGCTTTGGGCGAAACTTGGAGAGAATGTAAAGATTATGTATAATAAGAAGGATATGATTATTTTCATAGGCCAATTTTGGTTTAATTTACGAATATATCGTAGACTGTGAAAATAAATTTTTAAAAATTTGAGATTAAGAAGTTTAATAATAAACTGCAATAAAAAAGGTCGACTATTGGGTCGACCTTTTTTATTAATTAAAGAATATTTTTATTCCTCCCAACGGATTTTGTCCGCAATAGGAGATCGAACAGGTTCTCTAGCTTCTGTTTCATGGTGTCCTAAATAGAACAACCCAATGCACTTTTGATTCTCTTCTAAATTTAAGAAATTGCTTAAGTGATTGATTAATCCTGGAGTAGCCCAATAACCTCCCAATCCTAAAGAATGTGCCGCTAACCACATATTTTCAATCGCACAAGATGTTGCCGCCAGTTCTTCCCACTCAGGAACGTCACCAGTATAATTGACAATTAAAGCTATTGCAACTTTGGATTGCGTAGCCTTTTCACCCATAGTGATTTCTGTTTTTTCAAAGTATTTTTCTGGAGGAGTGACCGCTTTATAAATACGCGAAAGTTCAGTGCCTAGACGTAAAAGACCTTCGCCTTTGAAAATAGTAAAACGCCAAGGTTGCGTTCTTTTATGAGTAGGAGCAGCATTCGCCGCTTCTAAAATCGTTAAGATATCTTCTTTATTAACATCTTGATCCGTAAAAGTAGCTTGAAAAACTGATCTTCGGCTCTGTATTGCTTTTAAAACTTCGTTAGATTGCATATATGTTATTTCCTTAAACGCGTTGAATATGTATGAAGTTAATGATTATTTTTCTTCCCAAAGAGAGGCTACATGCAAAATTGTTAAAACAGCTTTTTGCATATCTTGTTCAGATACCCATTCCTGTTTTCCATGGAAGGCGTGTCCACCAGCAAAAATATTAGGACAAGGTAATCCCATAAAAGATAAACGCGAACCATCAGTACCACCGCGAATACTTCTGCGTTCAGCCTTCATGCCAGCCCGTGTAATTGCTTCAATTCCAATTTCCATGATTTGAGGATATTGATCTAGAATTTCCTTCATGTTGCGGTACTGTTCCTTTACTTCGAACGTATAACTGCAGTTAGGGTATTGAGCGACTATAGATTTTGCAATAGCTTCCAGCTCAGATTCATGCTTTACTAAATTAGCTGTAAGGTGATCACGGATAATAAAATGGATTTCTGCTTTTTCCACTGTGCCCGAGATATTTGTCGGATGAACAAAACCATCTTTTTTATTTGTACTTTCTGGCGACAGGCGGTCCTGGGGTAAAGCCTCTATAATTGCACTAGCAATTTTGATAGCACTTTGCATTTTTCCTTTAGCAAATCCAGGATGAACGGAAACACCATGTATGGTTAATGTTGCACCATCTGCAGAAAAAGTTTCATCTTCTATCGTGCCCGCTTTTTCACCATCCATCGTGTATGCATAATCAGCAGCTAGGCGTTTAAGATCAGCTTTGTCAACCCCTCTTCCAATTTCTTCATCTGGCGTAAATAAGATTTTTATATCCCCATGCTTGATCTCAGGATGTTTCATTAATAAACGAGCTGCATCCATTATTTCTGCAATTCCCGCCTTATCATCGGCGCCCAATAGTGTTGTACCGCTCGCTGTAATAATATTATGACCGATTTGATTTGCCAGATCAGGATGTTCCGAATATTTGATGATAATACTGTTATCATCCGGTAATACCAGATCCTGACCTTGATAATCATGATGAACCAAAGGTTTAACATCTTTACCTGAGGAGTCAGGTGACGTGTCCATATGCGAACAGAAACAAATAGTAGGTACTTTTTTAGTACTATTGGAAGGGATAGTTGCATATACATAGCCATTTTCATCCATGGCTGCATCAGAAATTCCCAATGCCAGTAATTCCTCCACAAGAAGATTACCTAAATTTTTTTGCTTTTCTGTCGAAGGACAAGTAGGCGAACTTGCATCCGACTGTGTATCTATCTGTACATAACGTTGGAATCTTTCAGAAACTGAAAAATCACTGATGTTATTGATCTCGAACTTACTCATACTTTTTATATCATTAATGTGATTATGCCCTGCAAAATTACAAAAAATGTGAGCATTAGCGAATTTTGACTTTTATAGTTTATTATTTGTAAAACAATATTTTTTTTGTAAATTTAAAAAACTTAAAATTTGATTTCCAGTATGTTGCGTTTATTAAAAGCAATGTTTCTCCTTCTTTTTATCGCTCAGTTATTTTTACTTTTTAGTATGGATAATTCTATTAGACAATTGATCTATATTAGTCAATTTATATACCTTCTAATTCCGTTTTGGATTTTAATCAAGACAAAGAATCAACGAATCTTAAGAAAAGCATTTCAAATTTATCTAATTATTTGTGGATTATATTATATGTTTTTCGCTTTAATACTAATGGGGAAACATGTGCAGATCACACCTTATTTTGGAGTAAATTTATTTGTGAAGTCTATCTTATTATTGGTCGGACTTGCTACTATATACCAGTATAAAAATTGGTCCAGGCTATATTTTAGCCATATTAACAAAAGAAACGTAAAGGTGTAGACAGAATTAAAAATTCTGTCCAATACCTTATTTTTGATTATCAGCCCAGCCGAATACTTTTGATAGTAAATCCGTGTTTCGTGATCCACCAATATTTTCTCTGATCTTTAACTCTTGATCTGCTACTTTTACAAATAATCCATCGATAGCTTTTTGCGTAACGTAACCTGTTAAATTGGTTTCTACCTTTTTTGAAAATGGTAAATTGTTATAAGCAGTTGTTAATTGATTCCAGTAACCCGATACATTATTAGCCCCCATTGCCTTGTCTATAACAGGAGAAAATTTTGAAGTCAGTTCGGTCGAAGTATTTGTTTTAAAGAAAGTCGTTGCGGCATTTTGATTACCACTTAATAAAATATTGTAAGCATCTGTAATCGTCATTTTGGATAAAGAGTTGACAAAAACAGTCCCTGCTTCACTAACAGCTGTTTCCGCAGCTCTATTCATACTGCTGATAAACTGATCACACAAAGAACCCATACCTACTGCGCGAAGTGCTTTTTCTACTTTTTGAGCTTCAGCAGGCATTAAAATTTTGACTGCAGCATCTCCTAAAAATCCATCTTTTACAGAAAGAATATTAACACTGTTAGTCAATCCTTTAGCTAAAGCTTCTTTTATACCTGAAGTAGCTTCTTTCTTTGTAATATTTTTTACGACAGCCTGATTAGAGGGAACAACTTTACTCGTAGTAGTATCGCTATTTGTTTTATTTTGAGCAGATGTAGAATTTAAGATATCCTTTAACTTAGAAAGCCCTTTGGACTGAGCTTGAGATTGAGTTGCAAAGAATAATCCTGATGCAATAAGAGCGTATGATAAGATACTTTTCATGTCTTTTTTTTTGTAAAACTACAAATTAGAACGCAAAAGGAATCTAAAGTTTAACGAAGAGTACGAATATTTACCATATTTAGAAGGATGGGCGGATACCCAAATGATCGTCTAACTCTTGATAAATCAAGGGAAAAGGCAGTTTAATTGCGCCGGTTTTAGACCGGCACAATAGAATTCTGTTTTATAGCGATAAATCTACAATAACAGGAAAATGATCTGACGGAAATTTTCCTGATACGTATCAGTCAATATTGCATAGTTACTTACTTTTGTTTTAGGAACAACAAAAATATGATCTATCCTTTCTTTTTGTTTAATACTTTTACCCCAGCCATTAAAAGAAGAGCTTGGTTCATAGATTCGAGGACTAATGGTATAACTATCGACCACAGTTTTGCTATTTGCTAAAGTAAAATATGCTTCATTATGTTCATCAACATTGAAATCACCTGTTAAGATTAAAGGAAGATTACCGGCTAATTCCTTTGCCTTAGTTAAGATCAATTTAGCACTTTCTTTTCTCGCTTCAACACCAACATGGTCAAAGTGCGTATTCATAAAAATAAATGATTTTCCACTTTTTTTATCCTTTAAAACTGCCCATGTGCAGATTCGTGGCAGTGCAGCATCCCAGCCTTTATTGGGTTGTTTTGTATCTGTCGCAGACAACCAGAAAGTTCCGCTTTTAATAGCGTCAAAACGGTTCTTGTTATAAAAAATTGAAGAATGTTCTCCTTTTTCTGCACCATCGTCTCGACCAACACCTATCGATTTAAAATCAGGAAGACGTTCTTGAAGATCTTTCACTTGGTCAATAAATGCTTCCTGTATACCGAAATTTCGAAATTATGGAATTTAATCAAATTGGCTACAGCATCTCTGCGTTCATTCCACATATTACCAATATCATGATCATTTTTCTGTCTTATATTGTAGGTGGCCACTCGCATTTGCTGTGCAAGAGCACTTCCTAAACCCACAAGTAAAATAGAGAAAGCAAGAATAATTTTTTTCATTAACTTATTTTTTTATAAATGTGTTGTTCATATCTATGAACTGCTATACAAGGTTAATTATTTTTTGAGTAAAGTCTTTAAAAGCTCAGGTTCATTCGTTGTAATGTAATCAATCTTTTGACTGATCAGAGATTTCATATCATCTTCTTTATTAACTGTCCAAGCATTTGTCGTCAGCTTTAATGCTTTTGATTCTTGTAACCAGGTTGGGTTTTTCGTGAAAACACTAAGATGATAATCAATACCCGTTAAACCATCTTTTTTAATTTGATCAGGAGCAATATCGCCATTTAAATAGGCGACCTTAGCTTTAGGATCAAGTTCATGGATCTTTTTACAAGCATCATAACTGAAAGCAATATATTCAGTTACTTTTCCAGCTTTTAATTCTTTTACTAAAGCGACAGCTTTTTCAGTAGCCTCCAAGGTACGTTCCAGTCCTAGTTTATTAGTCTTCAATTCAAGAATTAATTTTAAACCTTTAAGCTTTAACCCTGCTTTGATATATTCCTCTAAAGTAGGAATTTTCTCACCATTTGGATGGCTTTTGGCCAATAACTCCTGGTAAGTAGCGGTCGCAATATCTATTCCGTAAAAATCATTATCATGATTGACAACAAGTACATTATCCTTTGTAAGATGTACATCATATTCCGAACCCCAAAGATTTAAATCCTTAGCGGCTTTTAACGAAGCAATTGAATTTTCCGGAACTTTCGTGTTTTTAAAAGCTCCACGGTGAGCAATGATTTTGGTTTGAGCATTTAATTCAGTGATTCCCATAACGGCCATAGTGGCAAGGATTACAAAAACTGTTTTTTTCATCGGATATAAATATAAAGTAGTATTCATGTTTTCTGGTATAGACGAATACTTTGTTTTACTTAGGAGTCTACGAGCTCTTTTTGTTTTAAATATAAAAAATAAGCGATCATAACCTGTTCGCATAGATTGCAATTTATTACGGGCTTAGTTTTACAGACTAAATTTAAACAAAAAATGGTACCTCGATAATTATCGAAAGTACCATTTTGTGTAATTTCCGAGTTAAGGAAATATTAAGTTTTATTATTGTTATCGTTTACCTTCCCACTCAGCATAAAATTCATCTAAAAAAGAAAGCATAAATTCATGTCTTTTTTCAGCGATAGCTTGAGCGGCATTGGTATTCATTTTATCTTTAAGCAATAAAAGCTTTTCGTGAAAATGATTAATTGTCGGTGCTTCAGAATGTTTGTAGCTTTCCTTGTCCTGATATTCTTGAACAGGGACATTCGGATTATACATTTCTCTGTTTTTATGACCGCCATAGTTGAATGCTCGAGCAACACCAATTGCACCTATTGCATCCAAACGATCAGCATCCTGAACAATCTCAAGTTCCTTAGAATGAAAAACGATTTCGCCAAGACTTGCCTTAAAAGACATGTTTAAAATAATTTTTTCAACATGTTCAATTACGTCTTTATCAACGCCTATAGAGGTTAAAAATTCACCAGCAACACGAGGGCCTATCGTTTCATCTCCATCGTGAAATTTGCTATCAGCAATATCATGTAATAAAGCGGCTAGTTCGCAAGTTTGGTAATCCGCCTCTTCCGTTTGAAGAATTAATTTTGTGTTGTTCCATACACGTTGGATATGAGACCAATCATGACCAGATTCAGCAAATTTTAATCTGTCCTGTACAAATGCAACCGTACTTTCAATAATCTTATTCATAAATTACTTTTGGTTTTTCGCGAGTTCCCTCGTATAATTCGTATTCTAATAAACGACAATCTAATTTACCGTTATAAAATTCAACTTTTCTAGAAGCCCGTAAGCCTATCTTTTTGGCAAGATCCGGATTTCCAGTAAAAATGTAACCTTTATAACCCTTGCAGTTTTGTTTTAGAAAGTCACCTACACGTTTATATGTTAATTCCAATTGACTATGATTACCAAGGCGTTCACCATATTCCGGGTTAAATATAGCAATTCCTTTTTCTTCTTGTGGTACAGTTGTGTCAGCAAAATCACAAACTTGAAAATCAATAAGCTGATCTACACCAGCAGTCTTGGCATTCATGATCGCAATATCTACCGCCTGTTGCGAAAGATCTGAAGCAATTATCTTCGGATTTGCTTTCTTATTGACCTGTTCTTTAAGATTTCTTCTTTCTTGAAAAAAGACTTCTTCATCGTAACCAATGAAATGCATAAACGAATAGTTCATGCGGTAAAGGCCAGGACGACGGTTAGTCGCGATCAATGCTGCTTCAATAGCTAAAGTACCAGAACCGCACATTGGGTTGACAAAAGATGATAGACCATCCCATTTCGTTGCAAGAATAGTACCAGCAGCAAGCGCTTCTAACATTGGTGCCTTTCCAGGGTGTTTACGATAACCGTGTTTTGCTAGCGTCTCACCGGAAGAATCGATAAAAACTTCTGCGCGATCATCTTTCCAATACAGATGTATAACAGCTTTGTTTGCATCAGAACCCGAATTTGGGCGAATGTCCTTTTTTTCTTTGATACGATCAACTATGGCATCCTTAACTTTCAAATTCGCAAATAAAGGTGTCGTGATTGTTTCGTTATCGACATTTGAAGTCACAGAAAAATAGCCGTCAAAAGCAATAAGCTCTTCCCATGCGATGTCTTTCAGTTCATCGTATAGTTCCTGAGGGTTGGACGCTTTAAATTCTTTTATCGAATAAAGAATCTGAGAAGCAGTGCGCAAATTCAAATTTAACTTAATCGTTTCATTCAAGGTGTTAAATAATTCTACACCAGTAGAGAAAGAACGTTTGATCTCGAAGCCAAGTTCTTCGACTTCTTGTTGCAAATAAGGAGAAAGTCGCTTATTGCAAGTGATGATGATTTTATTGGGGGTGTTGAAAACTTCCATAATATTTGTACAAAGTTAGTTAATCTCTTACTCAAAAAATGCTTATTTTTACGGTTTAATATTTTTGATTATGGAAATTAGAGGAAAAGTACACGAAATAGGTGCTACGCAACAAGTAACAGAGTCATTTAAGAAGCGTGATATAATCGTGGCTTACGCTGAAAATCCGCAGTTTGTTGAATATATTCGCTTTGAAGCTACTCAAGACAGAACATCAATTTTTGATGGTTTGACTGTAGGTGAAGAAATTGAAGTTTCTTTCAATTTACGTGGTCGTCCTTGGACAAATAAAGAAGGTGTAACAACATACTTCAATTCATTAGTTGCTTGGAGAGTTACTAAATTAGCAAATACTGCTGCTTCAGCTCCTGCTCCAGGTTATGCTGAAATGCCAGCTCCAGTTGATTTATCAGGATCAAATGACGACGACGATTTACCTTTCTAGTCTTACGCGAATCTCAAATATAAAAAAGCTTCAATTCGCCCTGCGCTTATTGAAGCTTTTTTATTAACCAGAAATGTATTTGCCAAAAGGAATTTTGCGAATACCGTATATAAGCATAATACTGATGGCAAGTGTAACAAAAGTTACTAAAGGAATCTTTAAAAATGTGCCCACGGGTAATATCGGATGTACATAATTTAAAATCAGGATATGGCAGAGATATATTCCAAAACTATATTGATCGATCCATAATGCCCACTGGGGAAGTTTTAGATCACGCGATATTGTTTTGATGAATATAAATATACCGGTAGCAATCAGGACTGTATTCGGTGACAAATAACCGTATAAAAGTGGACGAAATTCATGTGCGCTTAAACTCATTTCATAAGTAAAATAAGCTGTTCCCAATGCAGCCATGATAAATAAAAACAAACACCACCATTTTATCCCACTAAAATCTTTTACCTTCAAATAATAACCTAAGATCAAGTACCCTGTATAACTCGAAAAAAATGTAAGATCGAATTTTGGTAGATAGGTTGAAAAGTTTTTGTTGAATATAACAGCGTTATAAACCATAAAACTAAAAAAATCTCCAGTTCTCTCATAGATGAATGCTTTACGATCTTTTGAAGAAAAGGAATAGCAAGGTATAGACCCATGATCATATAGAGATACCAAAGATGTGCGTTCGCACCGTTTTTGAGTCTATAGACCAATGTAGAGATCAATTGGTCTATATTTAATTCCAGCACATTCGTGTTATAAAAAAAGTAAATAATAGTCCAAAAAAGAAAGGGATAAAAAATCTTAAGGAGTCTTTTTTTATAAAACTGTCCTGTATGTTCTTCTTTCGTCAGCAGGAGAGCCCCAGAAAGCATCACAAATATGGGGACAGAGAATCGAGTGAAACTATTTATCAGATTTGCATATTTCCAGTCAAACCCAGCTATATCAGTACTATTTAAGTAACCAGAAGATGCGTGTATCGCGATGACTGCAATGGTAGCAATAATTCGAAGGACACTGATATAGCTGAGTTTTTCGGTCATATTATCTGTTAATCTGCACTTGGGATTCTGTTCTTTTGTACAAATTGAACCAAGAATACACAAGCAAGTAAAGCGCCTATAGTGGCCATACCAACACCTACTAAAGAAGGAGTATTATACATTAAGCCATATGTAATGGGTATACCTCCTAAATAGGCTCCTAAAGTATTACCCAAGTTGAATGCTGCCTGACCACCCGCTGCAGCCAAAGTTTCAGCACCTTTAGCAGTCCGGATCAACATCATCTGTGTAGGTGGACCTATTGTAAAAGAAACCAAACCCGTAATAAAGGCCATAATGTATGCTGACCATTGAAATGGTGAAACAAAATAAACAAAGACTAAACATATCGCCATAGCACTAAAACTAGCAATAGCCGCTTTTGTCGGAGAGATGGTATCAGCCATTTTTCCACCCAATAAATTTCCAAAAAACATACCTATACCGATTAAAATCATAATAATAGGCACACGATTAGGGTCAAGTCCAGATACATTTGTAACCAATGGAGCAATATAGCTGATCCAGGCAAAAAGACCTCCAGTTCCGATTGCAATAATTGCCATCAGTAGCCATGCTTCTTGCTTTTTGAAAAAACTTACCTGTGCTATAATATTGTTTTGTTTAGAAGATTCAATTTTGGTAACCAAAGATAAATCATTAAAAATGTCAGGAGGCCTAGTACACTGATGACACCATAGGTAATGCGCCAAGAGTAATGATGTCCGATATATGTTCCTAAAGGCACACCTGCTAAATTAGCAATCGTCATACCTGTAAACATAATCGATATTGCCTGCGCCTCTTTACCTTTAGGAGCTAATCTAGCTGCAACAACAGAACCTACACCAAAGAAAGCTCCATGTGGCAAACCGGACATAAATCTGGAAAGTTGCATGGTAAAATGGGTAGGAGATATAGCAAATAATCCATTGAAAATGAAAAATAGAACATTAAAAAGTAAAACGTTTTAAGGAGGGTATTTTCCAGATAATAGTAC
>NZ_ASZT02000087.1:0-22408 GCF_001006065.1 Sphingobacterium sp. IITKGP-BTPF85 | reverse complement strand
AACTCTTCATAAATATATACTGTTTGTTTGTTTGTTTGTTTGTTTGTTTGTTTGTTGTTTGTTTTAAGCATAAACGCCTTCACTCTGAGAGGAAGGCGTTTATGAAATATCTTGTCTACATTTCTATACAACGAAACTACCTCCTCCTAAGTTTTATCCCGGTGGTAATAATAATCGATGTAATAATTATAGAATTTTTCATTGCTGTTGCTTTACTTTCGTAAATATAATGCATTATTTATCAACTATCAAAATAAAATCTCATTTTTTGATATAAATTTAATAAAACACCTTCTTATATATGAATAACACATTACTACAACAAATCTAGGCACGTATCATTTATCATCACTGTAGTTTAAAGTTTACAATTTACCCATCGGAGTTAAATTGCATCTCAATAAATAAAGTGTTAAAAACGTTAAAAATTCGTTAAATACATGTCATTTTTTTGCAAAGTAAGATGAGTTGTATTATATTCGCAACAGTGATGTCCAAAATAGTTAACATCCAACAACAAAAAAGAATAAGTTTAAAGTTGTACAAAAAAGCGATTTAATGAAAACAAAGAAAATATTAGCAACAATGCTATTTATAGGCTTATGTCTAGTGTCGCAGGCACAATCAACCAAAACCCAATCTAAACCGGAATCAGACCCGGACAATCTAGCTAAAGAATACTTCTCCCAAATAATGGGTGTTGCGGTTTCAGCAACTACAAATACAAAATTATATCAGTTTGTTTATGAATGGTTAGGAACTCCTTACCGATTAGGAGGTGACTCCAAAAGAGGAATCGATTGTTCTAAATTCTCATTTGAATTATACGAAAAAGTATTCAATACAACATTAGGATATAACAGCCGTAACCAATACTCTCAAATTAAACCTGTTAAGAAAGATGATCTAAAAGCAGGAGATTTAGTATTCTTTAAAATCCGAAGTAAAAGCATTACACATGTTGGAGTTTATATTGGCGATAACAAATTCGCACATGCTTCTTCGAGCAAAGGTGTAATGATAAGTAATTTAGGAGAGGCATATTGGAGACGTTATTACTATGATGGTGGTAGACTACCTGATGACAACAAATCGCTTACAGCCGAAATTATAAATGCTGAGAAATCTGAAAAATTTAATTAATAAATTTTTCTAAATAATATTTTCAAGAGTCCGAATGTCATGACATTCGGACTTTTTTTTGCAAAGAATTTAGTACTTTTACCCGTATATAAATTTAGTACCACTATGTCGTCAAAGAAAACGCTCATATTAGATAAAGAACAGATTAAACAAAAATCGATACGTATCGCTTATCAGATTTTAGAAGATAATTTTGAAGAAAATACGCTTGTATTGGTCGGTATTGCTGATAGAGGTTATGTTTTTGCACAGAGACTGCAAAAGATTCTAGAGGAAATATCGGATAAAGATATTGAGTTACTTAAAGTGACGATGAGCAAAACAAGCCGTTCCCTAAAAGCTGAAACAGATCAACCCATCGAAAATGTTAAAAATAAAACGTTAATACTAGTTGATGATGTACTGAATAGCGGAAGAACGCTTGCATATGGTTTAGGCGTATTTTGAATGTCCCTATTAAAAAATGAGAACTGCAGTTCTTATTGATAGAAGTCATCCAAAATTCCCCATTGTAAGCGATTATTATGGGCTAAAATTATCAACGATATTAAAAGAACATGTGGAAGTTAACTTACTAGGCTATGAAGCAGAAGATGATGCTGCATGGCTGGTATAACATCATAAAGCTATAAAAAATAAGCGTCCAACTTTTTATAGAGTTGGACGCTTTATTTTTACAGAAACTTAGGTCGAAATTTATCCCCGATTAATCTTCAATTTCATACCAGGCTTTAACCTCGAATGTGATAAATTATTATCAGCCTTCAACTTAGATAATGACACCCCTTTATTATTTGCGATCTCTGATAGCGTATCACCTTTTTTTACAGTATAAAAAGCAAAATTCGACTTCTCTGAGTTTCAGCACTTGTTTTCTGAGCTAAACGCGTATTGACACCACTACTGCTAACAATTAATGAAGCACCAGTCTTTACAGAAGATCCCTTTACGTTATTCCAAGCTTTTAAATTTTGAACACTCACATCATATTTCTTCGCTATAACAGCTAAAGTTTCACCTCTTCTAACACGATGTGTACTTGTTTGAGCGCTTCGCTTATTACTCACACGCACATCATCATTCGCTAAAGCCACTACTTGACTAGGAGTTTCTACTGTTGTATTTAAAGCAAGATAAAGTTGATCCTTATTCATATCAGCTGCTAAAGCAGGAATGATCAAACGACGATGTATTTCATCAGAGCCATTAACGATCCCTTTTTTATATGCTGGATTTAACACTTTTAAACTCTCCTCAGAAACGTTTATCGCTTTAGCAACCTCTGCTATCGAAATGAATTTATCAATCTCTAATACCTGCGTATTTAAGGCAATGTCTCCATCCTTAGCTTCAATACCATGATCTTGTGCATATCCTAAAGTATAAGTCATAGCGATATATGCAGGAATATAATTTCTGGTCTCTTTTGGCAGAAAAGGAGCAACTTCCCAAAATGAAGGTTGAATTTTGCCAGATCTTAAAATAGCTCGTTTCACACCACCTTTTCCACAATTATAAGAAGCTATCGCCAACAACCAATCCCCAAATTCAGCATACGCTTCCTTCATATATTTTGCGGCAGCATAGCTTGAAGCAATTGGATCTTTACGTTCATCAACATAATTGTCCATTGTTAAATTATAGATCTTTGCTGTCCCATACATAAATTGCCAAGGCCCTGTAGCACCAACGCGAGAAACATCATGTGGATTTAACGCAGACTCTATAATGGAGAGGTATTTAATTTCTTTTGGAACTCCTACTTCAGCAAGAATACGTTCATAAAGCGGAAAATAATACTGCGCCAATCCTAACATGCGAGACATATGCCCTGCATAATTCTTAGAATTATAAAGATCAATATATTTTCGAACATGTTGGTTATAGTCTAGAGGGACTTCACGTTCTAAGGAATTTAGTTTTCGAACGACAGTTACATCTTCGATATCAAATAAAATTCCTTCTACTTCTTTTTCACCGGCATTTACAAATTTGATACTATCAAGCTGCTGCAGAATAGATGCATTTTCACGATCTATACTCGCTAACATGATTGCTTGAGTAGAATTTCTCATCTCTTCAATAGACTTTTCTTGTGCAAACAAACAACATGTCGTAAATGCTAAGCCTATCGTCAATAGAGTCTTCTTGCTTTCAATCATCTTTTTTAATTATGGTTGATAAATAGAACCTAAGTAGTCCTTATTACAAAGCATGTATTTTTACTACATACCCTCATTAACAATACTGGAAACTGTACAAAATGAAATAAGATTTTACTGCTGTAAATCTTATTTCTCAAAACAACATAAATTACTTATTATCAGTTGTTTTCTCTTTAGTATCATCTGTAGAATCCTCTTTCTGTCCGTCTTTGAATTCTTTTACACCTTTACCTAATCCACGCATCAATTCAGGAATCTTTTTACCGCCAAATAATAATAATAATATTACAACGATTATAATTAATTCCTGACCTCCAATACCCATTATTAATAACCCTGATGTCAACATAACTTATAATTTACTGTTTTTCAATATTCACTTTAAGTATATACACTTATACCCTAAAAACAAATGTACATAATAATTTTTATTTCTATATTTTTTTAATTCGCTAACCATGATTGCGGATTCATCGGGATTTGTCCTTGCCAAACCTGGAAATCTAAAACTGGCGCGTCTAAATCCGGATCATTAGCTACTGTTCCAATAGCTTGACCTGCTGATACTTCTGTCCTTTAGACACACTAAAACTAGCTAAATTACTATACACCGAGAAGAATTCACCATGTGAAATAATAATCACCTTCAATCCATTTAAAGTTAACGTACTTGTTACAGTTCCAGAAAATACAGCCTTAACTGTTGCGCCACTAGAAGTTTGTAATTTTAATGATTCATGACTTACTGAGACGTTCCGACCCGTCCTATCCGTACCAAACTTTGTAATATCTTAGCATTGGAAACAGGCCATGGCAGTCGTCCACGGTTAGATCTAAAATCAGCTGAAAGTCGAGCCGCTTCCGGAGTTGCACGCAACACTTCTGAATCTGATTTACGAGCCGTAGATTTGGAAGTTTCCTTATCATCAACTTTAGTGTCATTTTTCTTCGCGCTCCTTGCTGCAGCAGCTTCCGCAGCTCTACGAGCAGCTTCTTGTCTTCTACGCTCTGCTTCAATTTCTCTTTTAATGATAGCCTGAATTGCAGATCTTAACTTACGCTCTTCTTTTTGCTTCTGCGTAATATCGCGTTTTACACCTCGTTCAGTCGTAATTAAAGAACTCAATTCATTAGAGAACACAGCACGTTGTTGTGCAATAGTTTTCTTCTCTTGCTCTTGCTCATTCAATAACTGCTTATGCTTATTACGATCAGCCTGTAACTGTGCTATTTTTTGCTCAATCTGCTTTTTAGTTCCTTCAATCTCACTTGCTTTCAATTTTCGAGAATCATTGAATTGCTGCAAATATTTTACACGACGAAAACCTTGATTAAAATCCTTTGAAGCAAAAATAAACATCAACTTATTATAGGCATTGCGGTTACGAAAAGCGAACATAATCATCTTTTCATAATCATTACGCATTTTCTCCAACTCTGCTTTCAATTTATCTACAGCGCTGGTATTCGTATTAATCTGGCGATTAATCAAGCTTAATTCAGACTTATCGTTGTAATTTTCTCTTCACGAAGATTAATCTGACTACTTAAAGCACTGACCTGCTTCTGAGTCAAAATCTTTTCTGTAGTCGTTTCTTTTAGCGTTTTTTGCAATTCCGCTATTTCACGATTTATTTTTTCACGTTTTTTTTCAAGCTCTGCACGAGTCTGCGAAAAACCGATTCCCAGCATCAAAAAAACGCAGTTAGACTTAGTGTTATTTTCTTTAAATTCATCTATAGTAATCTTTTACTAGCAGTTGAGTCTGAATATAATATGTTCAATTAATTATAGTCTCAAATGCGAAAGTAATAAATCTTAAGGATTATCGTACTAACATTAATTAATTACTTTGTATTTATTGGAGATAGTAAAAGGCATTTCAATAGCTTCATTAAATGAAATTCTGCTGTAATTGAAGTTTGCTTTAATATTCATATCACCTCCTGAAATCAGTAATTCTAGACCCATCGGAAACAATTGCCCACCTCCATTTGAATAATCTGCATAACTAGCCTCCAATTTCTGTCCTTTTTCAGGCTGCTCCAAACTAAAGGAATCTAACCTATTCTGTTGATTAACTAAATATAAGTAAGTCAATGCATTCTTTTGACCACGCAACTGAATTGGTACACTCGTTTGATCAACCTCAAAGTCGGTTGTATTTAACAAATTCGTTGAAAAATTGGCTAAAAACAAATCTTGAACATTTGAAAAAGTTAAATCCTCACTTGCATATTGATACAAGTAACTAAAGGGTTTTGCTATATATTCCCCCTGAAATTTATTTAATATCTGAACACTATCTGGAGTAATCAAAACCCGGCCTATTTCTATACCCAATAATGCCGTAATAGAAATCCAGATTCTTTTATCTTTTTCAATCCTTATATTAGCTGTCACATCGTATGATGACTTTCCTAAATCTATTTTGCTTTTAGCTTTGCCAGAGAACGTAGTAAAGTCCAGATTTGACAACAAAAATTTCTGAACTACCGCATTTTTAGAATCTTCCTTACTGATCGTTTCAACTACCTCAGGCTTACTCTCTACTTTACTCATTTTTTTCTTAGTACTGCAGGATGCCAATACAACAAGCAATAAAAGTGTAACAACAGATTTATTCCACATACGATTTCTTATTTATTTTCTCTCTCAACTTCTCCATATTGGTTTCAGTAGATCCCCCCATAGCCAAAGCACTTTTCCATTGCTTCATCGCTTCGGTTATTTTTTTATTTTTAATCAAAATATCACCATAATGCTCCAATAGGACTGTTGAAGGCGATTTTGAATTTTTTATTGCCTTTTCAATCCAAAGCAATGCATCAGCATATTTACCCTGTTGAAATAAAACCCATGCATAAGTATCTTCCAATGTCGCATCATTAGGTCGTAACTTATTTGCTGTCTCTGCAAAATGAGCCGCATCATCTAAATCCTGATTTCTTAACGCTAAATAATAAGCTAAATTGTTCATCGCACTTACATTTGTACTATCTAAGTTAATAGCTTCTCTATAGGCAACATCTGAAGCAGCTTCCATTTTAAGCGAATGATAAATATCGCCCAGACCACTATAAATATTTGATTGAAAAATTGCATTCTCATTTTGACCATTGTTCAAGCTGCCTCCATCAAATTTCTAGCTAGTTCATAATTTCCTTTCAATGTATATGCGATTGAACTGAAATACAAAATAACAGGATTATTGGGAATATTGTGTAAAGCTTCACCGCCATGTTCTATCGCTTGATCATATTGCTCCAACGCCAAATCAACATTCATGAGCATACGCCATGCATCAATTTGATAAGGATTAATACCTACTGCAATAGAAAAGGAAGACTGTGCCCCAACTAAATCATTACGCATCCAATTCACCTGCCCCTTAGCCACATGACTTTCTGCTACGCGAGGATGTACATCAACCAATATATTAGCTAATTCTTGTGCCTGGTCGAATGAAAATCCACTATTAGGAGCTAATAAAGATAAGATAATTCTATTTTTTTCCGAGAAATCAACACTTTTAGATAAAAAGGCTTGTTTTAAGTAATCATAAGAAAGCTTAGCCTTCCCAGACAAACGGTACTCATCAGCCAGATCTAAAAATAAGTAATCATCTTTCGCATTTGCAACACCGGTATTTAATATCGCAATAGCTTTTTTAGGATCTTTAATTCCACGATAAGCCTGTGCCAATTGACTGTACACCTGTGCCAAAGGAGATTTTTTAATTGCCCAAGGTTCAAGAACCTGGATTACAGCAGGAAAATCATCTTTTGACAATAGCAAAGTAGCACCTATAACGTCAAGCGTATCGGTAGCTCCCGCTCGCTCTCTAACATCCTTATATAAAGCAAAAGCCTCATCTTTTTTGTCACTGTTAAACAACAACATAATCTTCTCGCGATTCAAGGCCGCAATGTTGACCTTCTCCTTTGTCATCAGCAGATCCAATGAACGGATCGCACTAGGGAGATCACCTTTTCCTTTATTAACATCGATATTGAAACTTAAATATTCATTTTTAGGATTAATTTCCAAAGCTTTATTTACTTCCTCCAAAGCACGATCAGCATTACGCATCTGTCCAAATAAAACGGCTTTAGTAAAATAAGCATCATCAGCATTAGGATATCGCGTAGTAATGGCATCCAAAGAATCCATGGCCTGCTTGAAATCACCGTTCCTCAAAAAAACTTCAATATTTTTTAATTGTTGCGAATAAGGTTTTTCTTGCTTGCTCTCCTGTGCTGAAACCCTTTGTCCAACCGTAGTTAACAATGTTACCAATAGCGCGTATTTCAAATATTTCTTAAACATAAATAATCCTTCTCGTTCAACAATTACTGTATTAATATGTTGCAATATACTAATAATGGACAACTGTTAAATAGTGCTATTGCATTTCAATAGGTTATTTTTTGATGATTATGACATTACCCGGCATTTAAATTAATCTTAAGTGCTTCAGATTAAAATGAAACTGTCTAAAATAAAGTAAAATAGATTTTCGTAATCAAGAAATTAAAAGTACCTTTGCAGACCCTTGAGACACAGGGAAAAGAAGTGAATAAAATTTTATTAATTATTTAATTAAAAGCAAGTGAATACGTTAAGTTACAAAACTGTCTCTGCCAACAAGAACACCATCAACAAAGAATGGATCGTTGTTGATGCTGAAGGCGAGATTTTGGGGCGCTTGGCAAGCGAAATTGCGAAAGTAATTCGCGGAAAGCACAAGCCATCGTTTACCCCTCACGTAGATTGCGGAGATAATGTTATCGTTATCAATGCAGAAAAAATTAGATTGACAGGTAATAAATTGGGTGACAAAACTTACGTTCGCTACACGGGATACCCGGGTGGTCAACGTTTCATCACTCCAAAAGAATTATTGGCAAAACACCCTGAGCGCGTTATTGAAAAAGCTGTTCGTGGTATGCTTCCTAAAAACCGTTTAGGTCGTCAATTGTTTAAAAACCTTTATGTTTATGCTGGAACTGAGCACAAACAAGAGGCTCAAAATCCAAAACCAGTTAAATTTTAAGGAGAATCGACATGTCAACAACTAATACTTCAGGAAGAAGAAAAACTGCTGTTGCCCGCATTTACTTAACTGCTGGTAGCGGAGTCCTTACGATCAATGGTAAAGACTACAAAGAATATTTCCCAACATTGCCTTTGCAATACATTGTTACTCAATCATTAGAAGTAGCAGGTCAAGCAGGGAATTTTGATGCGAAAGTGAACGTTAATGGAGGTGGTGTAAAAGGACAAGCTGAGGCTGTACGTTTAGCTATTGCGAAAGCATTAGTTGAATTAGACCCAGAAGTTAAACCAGCTTTACGTGCTAAAGGTTTAGTTACACGTGATGACCGTATGGTTGAGCGTAAGAAACCAGGACGCAAGAAAGCTCGTAAGAGATTCCAATTCAGTAAACGTTAATCAAAGGAGGATCAAAAAATGGCAAGAACAACTTATCAAGACTTATTGGATGCAGGTGTGCACTTTGGTCACCTTACACGTAAATGGGATCCGAAAATGGCTAAGTACATTTTCATGGAACGTAACGGTATCCACATCATTGACTTGAACAAAACGCTTACGAAATTGGAAGAAGCTGCTTCAGCTATCAAACAAATCGTAAAATCAGGTCGTAAGGTTTTATTCGTAGCAACGAAAAAACAAGCAAAAGAAATCATCGCTCAACAAGCGAAAGCAGTTAACATGCCTTTCGTTACAGAAAGATGGTTAGGTGGTATGCTTACAAACTTCACAACAGTTCGTAAGTCCATCAAAAAAATGTCTACTATTGACAAAATGCAAAAAGATGGTACATACGATGTATTATCTAAAAAAGAGAAGTTGATGATTCAACGTGAGCGTATCAAATTAGAGTCTCTATTAGGAGGTATCGCTGATTTGAACCGTTTACCGGCTGCTTTATTCATCATCGATGTGAAAAAAGAACACATCGCTGTTACTGAAGCAATCAAATTGAGCATCCCTACTTTTGCAATGGTTGATACAAACTCTGACCCTTCAAACATTGATTTCCCAATCCCTGCAAATGATGACGCTAGTAAATCTATTAGCTTAATCGCTGGTATCATTGGTCAAGCAATCCAAGAAGGTTTGGACGAGCGCAAACGTGATAAAGAAGACGAAGCAGAAAAAGAAGCAGCTGCAGCTAAGGCTAAAGTTGATACTACTGAAGCTTCAGAAGCTAAACGTCCTCGTAAAGCGAAAGACGGAGAATAATATTTTTTATTCCAAACCGGATAGCGTAGCGTTGGTTTCTGGAAAAGAATTCTTTTCTTAGACTGACCTATCTGTCCGGTTTTTTGGTTTATCATTTCTCGAATAAGAATGATAACTTTATATTAGCTTAACAATAGTTATGCTAATATTGTCAAGAAAATAATAAGTCAAAAATTTAAAAAGAATATATCATGTCAGTACAAATTTCTGCATCAGATGTAAACAAGTTGCGTCAACAAACAGGCGCAGGTATGATGGATTGTAAAAAAGCGTTAGTTGAAGCAAACGGTGATTTCGAAGCTGCTGTTGATTACTTACGTAAAAAAGGAGCTAAAGTTGCTGCTAGCCGTCAAGACCGTGATTCTAACGAAGGTGTTATCATTGCTAAAGCTGCAACTGATGGTAAATCAGGTATCGTAGTTGAAGTTAACTGTGAAACTGATTTCGTAGCTAAAAATGCTGACTTCGTGGCTTTCGCTGATTCAGTTGCTGAAGTTGCTTTAGCAAACAAACCTGCTACTTTAGAAGACCTAAAAGCATTAGAAATTGGCGGTACTAAAATTGCTGATTTATTAATCGAGCAAACTGGTAAAATCGGTGAGAAAATTGACGTTTCTAAATACGAAACTGTTTCTGCTGAGAAAGTTGTTGCTTATATCCACGCAAACTACCGTCTAGGTGTATTAGTTGGTTTATCTGCAAATGTTGATGGTGTTGAAGAAGCTGGTAAAGATGTAGCTATGCAAATCGCTGCAATGAACCCTATTGCTATTGATAAAGATGGTGTTGATGCGCATACAATCGAGCGTGAAATTGCTATCGCTAAAGAACAAATCATGGCTGAAGGTAAACCTGCTGAAATGGCAGAAAAAATCGCTGCTGGTAAATTGAACAAATTCTTCAAAGAAACTACTTTGTTGAACCAAGAATTCGTGAAAGATAACTCTAAATCTATCGCTCAATTCTTAGATTCAGTTTCTAAAGGCTTAACTGTTACTGCATTCAAACGTGTTCAATTAGGAGCATAAATGCAAGAGAACATGAGTTAGCTCATGCGTCTTAAACATATAATCATAAAAGGCTTGTCTCAATGAGACAGGCCTTTTCTTCTTTAAATAACTTACTCCCCCTCCCGTATTTCCAACCACCAGGAACAAAGTTTATCAAAGACATTAAAAAGCATATCATAAATAACTCGAAAAGGAAGATTTTTTTTTTGTAAATTGGATGATATAATTGATTACAAACACTAAATAATATCACATGAGTACAACACAAGGAATGCTTCGTGAGGATGCACTAATGGGAAAAAACATATTGATTACCGGAGGTGGAACAGGTCTTGGTAAAGCTATGACCCGATACTTTTTACAATTAGGGGCACAATGCATCATCACGAGTCGAAAAGACGATGTTATCCAACAAACCGCAGCAGAACTTAGTAAGGAAACTAATGGTAAATGTATAGCAATTGCTTGTGATGTTCGCGATTATGACCAAGTAGAGAAAGTTATTAATTATGGTATTAAACAGCTTGGCTCAATTGACATATTAGTGAATAACGCCGCCGGAAATTTCATCTCGCCGACAGAAAGATTAAGCCACCGTGCATTTGAATCTGTTTTAGGAATTGTACTTCAAGGTACCATAAACTGCACACTGGCACTTGGAAAAATTTGGATTGCAAACAAGGATAAAGATAAAACAGTACTCAATATCGTAACGACCTACGCAAGTACCGGTTCAGGATATGTCGTACCCTCTGCTTGTGCTAAATCTGGAGTATTAGCGATGACAAGATCGTTAGCAGTTGAGTGGGGACGCAAAGGAATTCGATTAAATGCAATTGCTCCCGGCCCTTTTCATACAACAGGCGCGTTCGACCGCCTCTTTCCAAGTAACCTAAGTGACACCCTCAACCCTGTCAACAGGATACCTCTTGGAAGAACTGGTAACTTACAAGAATTAGCCAATTTGGCGGCATACCTCGTTTCCGACTATTCAGCATACATCAATGGTGATGTGATCACAATCGATGGCGGAGAATGGTTAAAAGGTGCTGGAGAATTTAATGGACTAGATGCCGTTTCAGAGGAACAATGGGACACGGTTGAAAAATTGACCAGAGGAGCAAAAAGTACTTAATACATCCCTTAAAAATTACTGTATTTCTTATATTAAGACTATACAATTGCTGTTTTATTTAGATATTTGAATATAATCTCACAAATGAATGAAAAAAATAGCTTGTATAGCTCTTCTATTTTTTAGCAGCACTTCTTTATTTGCACAGCATATACAAGAAAGTGTCGTAGACTCCATTGTCCAGAAAACATTATCAACCTTTAATGTACCGGGAATAGCCGTGGGTATCGTAAAAGATAACCAGGTAATATTCGCCAAAGGATATGGTATTGCCGACTTAAATAGAATGAATAAAGTCCATGCTTCAACGAACTTTGGAATTGCCTCCAATTCAAAGGCCTTTACAACCACTGCCCTGGCTATTTTAGTAGATGAAGGTAAATTAAACTGGGATGACCACGTACAAAAATACCTCCCGGAATTCAAGATGTATAATGATTATGTAACTAAAAACTTCACGATTCGTGATCTGCTAACTCACAGAAGTGGTTTGGGACTAGGTGCCGGAGATTTAATGATATGGCCCGATGGACATGACTTTACTCCCGATGACATTATCCATAACATCCAGTATTTAAAACCTACATCCGATTTTCGCACAAAATATGATTATGATAATCTGCTATATATTATAGCTGGAAAAGTTTTAGAAAAAGTATCAGGCCAAAGTTGGCAGACATTTATTCAGGAAAGGATATTTAAACCGTTGGCAATGAATCATTCTGCACCAAATTGGAACATGTTGCAAGATCGCCAAGATGTGATCGCTCCACATGTACCTCTAGATGGTATAAATCATGTCAGTACACGCTATACCAATACCATTTTGGATGCAGCCGGAGGCATATACTCCAATGTGGTCGATCTCAACAAATGGATGATTTTTCACCTCAACAACGGCGAGAATAATGGACATCAGCTGATCACCAAGAAGCAATTAAAAGAATTGATCACACCACAGACAATCATGCCTGTCAGTACTGTTCCTCCTTACAATTCGTTATTCAGAGCATATGGCCTTGGCTTTCGTCTGACAGATATGGCGGGTAAATTAGAGGTTTCCCATACGGGTGGATTAGAAGGAATTGTCACACAAATCGTTATGCTTCCACAATTAAAACTGGGTATTGTAGTGCTCACCAATCAGCAAGAAGGTGCAGCATTCAGTGCCATCAGTAATACGATAAAAGATTTTTATTTAGGTATTAACGATCAACACTGGATTACCACCTATCAAACTTCAATTGCAAAAAACAATGCTGAAGCTGATCTCATAACACAGAAAACGTGGCAAATCGTAGAAGAGAATAAAAACATTCAGGACAAATACCGGCAAACAATACCAGGTAAATATCTCGACAACTGGCTTGGAGAAGTATCAATTAAAGCTGAAAATGGACGATTAACGTTCGCTTCAAAACGTTCTCCCCAACTCACTGGTGAACTTTACTATTATCAAGACAGCACGTATGTTGTCAAATGGTACAATCGCTTGATGTATGCAGATGCATTTGTACACTTCACTATTCAAGACAAAGAAATAGCTGGTTTTACAATGAACCCGGTATCACCACAGACAGATTTTAGTTTCGACTTTCAAGATCTAAATTTTAAAAAACACACAAACAATGGAACAAAAAAATAACCCACTTCACGGAAAAAGATTGGATACAATACTAGAATATCTAATTGCTTATTTTGAAGGTTGGGAAGGATTAGGTGAACGGATCAATATTCGCTGTTTCAACGAAAACCCCAGTATTAAATCATCGCTAGCTTTTTTAAGAAAAACACCGTGGGCAAGAAAAAAGGTCGAGGAATTATATCTTAAAATTTACGAATACGAAAACAAGTAGTTATCATTAAATATGATTATTTCTAAGCCTATTCAATTCATTTATAAAAAAGGTTATTTACAAAACTCTTCCGTTAACGAAGCCGTAAATAACCTTTTCTTGTAATCACGCTTATCAAACAAATAATCACCTCTAAAAGTAAAAACCATCTTAAAAAATAGTTGTTATACCTGTTATAAACTTAATACATATGCATCATAAAAATATAGGTTGGATCGGATTGGGAAACATGGGATTTCCAATGGCAAAAAATCTAGAAAATGCAGGATTTCCCCTTTCCGTCTTCAATCGAACTCCAAGTAAATCAGAACCATTCACAGATCTTTCAGAAGTTTATATAAGTGCCGTTGAATTAGTCAAAAACTGTGATATTATCTTCACCATGGTTTCGAACGATGCGGCAATAATAGATCTTTATGAAGATATATTTCATCTTGAAGATATATCAGGAAAAATATTTATCGATATGAGTACGATTTCCAAAGACCTTACTTTAACGATAGCACAAAAAATTCAAGAAAAGCAAGCTCGGTTTATGGATGCACCTGTAGCAGGGAGTACTGTTCCTGCTAAAGAAGGAACATTGATTATCATGGCTGGTGGAGAAGAAAAAGACCTGCAAGAAGTATTACCCTTTTTAAATAAATTAGGTAAGGCAGTAAAGCATGTTGGTCCCGTAGGAAGTGGTATTTCAGCTAAACTGGCTATAAATTATTTTCTCTCTATCATCTATCAGGGCCTTGCCGAAACAGTTTTATTTGCTGAAAAGTGGAATTAAAACAGAAGACATGTTAGAAATAATCAATGAAAGTGCCTGTGGAAGTGGAGCCACTAAAGTAAAAACTCCACTCCTATTACAGCAAGATTATACACCCGCCTTTGCTTTGGACTTCATGTTAAAAGATCTAAACCTCGCAAAAAAGAAGGTGTTAACACCCCAATGAATACAGTGCTACTGGAAACGTATCAAAAAGCACATGATGCAGGATTAGGAAAACAGGATGTTATCAGTATTATTAAGTATTTAAAACAGATTCAGTAATACACGTTATGAAAAACCAAATATCTGTAGAAGCTCAAATGTTAATTAGAAAACCTGTTGAACAGGTGTTTCAATCATTTATAGATCCTGCGATTACTGTGCATTTTTGGTTTACCAAAAGCTCCGGAAAACTAGAAATAGGAAAAACAGTTATTTGGGAATGGGAAATGTATGGTGTAAAAAGTACTGCTAAAGTACAGGATATCATCGCCAATGAAAAAATTACAGTACTATGGGGACAACCCGAAACTTTAGTAGAGTTCAATTTTAAATCACTGTCTCCAGATCGTACGTATGTCACAATCCATCAAAGAGGTTTCCAGCAATCAGGAGATGAATTATTGCAAGTATTAATAGATTCCACCGGAGGATTTACAACAGTACTCGATGGTTGCAAAGCATACCTTGAACACGGTATAAATCTAAATTTAATTGTAGACAAATTCCCCAAAGAAGCGCTGTTATAAACTACTAAAATTACCAATATGAAAATTCTAAAGAAAATAGTTATTGTATTGCTTCTCATAGTGGCAGTACTTTTAATAACAGCTCTATTTCTTAAAAAAGATTATGCTGTTAAAAGAGAAATTACCATTAACAAACCAAAACAAGAAGTATTTGATTATATCAAATACCTACGCAATCAAAATAACTTCAGTAAATGGGCAATGATGGATCCTTTAATGACAAAAACATATCAAGGTACAGATGAAACTGTTGGATTTATTTCAGCTTGGGACAGTAAAGCAGATAGTGTAGGAAAAGGGGAGCAGGAAATTGTTAAAATCGAAGAAGGCAAAAGAATTGATTTTGAAATTCGATTTATTAAACCATTTGAATCCAAAGATAAGGCGTACATGATCACAGATTCAATATCTCCAACTGCAACAAGAGTAATCTGGGGATTTGATGGACACATGAGCTACCCGATGAATCTCATGCTGCTCTGTATGGATTTTGATAAAATGTTAGGCGGTGATTTAGCGACAGGCTTAGAAAGGTTAAAAACAAAACTAGAAACGGAGTAAATAAAAATACCATGACAATAATCAATCCTTATTTAACATTTGAAGGCAACTGCGAGGAGGCATTTAACTTCTATAAAAATGTTTTCAAGAAAGAATTCCAGTACATAGGTAAATTTGGTGAGATGCCTACAGCTGAGGGACAAACACCGCTATCACCAGAACAGAAAGATAAAATCATGCATGTTTCATTACCCATACACGGAGATAGTATTTTAATGGGTAGCGATAGTATTGATGGTAATTGTGGAAATTATATAAAAGGAACGAATATTACACTATCAATTAACAGTACAGATAAAGAAGAAGCAGATAGGCTCTATGATATACTTTCAGTCAATGGAATACAGTCTATGAAAATGACTCAAACATTCTGGGGAGCATATTTTGGCATGTTAACAGATCAATTTGGCATTAATTGGATGATCAATGTTGATAATAATACCCCGGAATAGAAATTTATTATATTAATTTTAGAAAGCTGAATGATCAATTCAGCTTTCTAAATACGTTAATATGGCAAAAGAACATCAATACAAGCAAAAAGTAATCTGGATTGGAAATACTGGAAAAGATACCGCTTCCTATAAAGACTATAAACGTGATTTTGAAATCAGCATACCGCACAAAGCAGTAATTGCAGGATCTTCAGATCCTGCTTTTTTAGGTGATCCAACAAAACATAACCCAGAAGATTTATTCCTAAGTTCACTATCAACGTGTCATATGCTTTGGTATTTACACTTTTGTACCGAATCGGGTATACAAGTAGTACGATATGAAGATCAACCGATAGGTATTCTAACAGAAGAGAAATCTGGGGCTGGTCAATTTACAAAAGTTACACTCCAACCAACCGTCTGGATCAGAAATCCAGAATTGATGACACTTGCCACAGAATTACATACTAAGGCCAATGCATATTGTTTTATTGCAAAATCAATTCGGATTCCTGTTCATCATGAACCCATTATACTCATAGTTCTGTAGCATCTTATAAACTGATATAAATAAAGAGGACTATTTATAACATATTCCTAATTTAAAATTTCTATTTTTGGATATGACCGCAGCATATTACGAAGGAGAAAAAATAACTTTCATCGATTATAAAAAAAATAACTTTGAACAAGCTGAATACGATAATTGCCGTTTCGAAAACTGCGACTTTTCAAACAATAAATTAAACAATAGCATTTTTGCAGATTGTACATTTATAGATTGTAATTTCTCATTAGCCGAATTATCCGGAACAACATTCCAACAAGTCCTATTTAAAAACTGTAAACTATTAGGCTTACAATTTCAGCAATGCAACCGCTTCGGTTTATCTTTTACTTTTGAAAACTGCAATATCGATCATGCTTCATTTTATCAATTGAAGCTAAAAAAAACAACCTTTAGAAGTTGCCAATTACGGGAAGTAGATTTTTCTGAAGCAGATCTAACAGGGTCATCTTTCCAAAATTGTGATCTAAATCAAGCAATATTTGATCAGACCAATTTGGAGCAGGTCGATTTTCGAGATGCACAAAATCTGATGCTGTCACCGAATAAAAACAAATTAAAAAAAGCAAAGTTTTCACTCCTAAGTCTGCCGGGCCTACTTAGCGAATATGATATCAAAATCGAGTCGTAATTTTAAACTTTTCTAGTGTTCTTTTGTTTTCTCTATATATAGAAAGGAGAATTTAAAATGTCTAAAAAGAAAATCGCGAATGAAGATGAAGTTCAAAATTCAAACGCCGACCAATTAGCTTACGATCCAGATAAACAATCATTTTCATTAGATGTGGAAGATAGCGACCCTGATTACGATCACCCAAGTGATTATGATACTGTCGCCGAAGGGGCTGCAGATGACGATTCTACTTACGACAATTCAAACCCCTACGTTGGAGATGAATATGCAGATTTAGACGAACTCATCGAAGACGATCTCGAAGAAGGTGGAATGCGGATTGAAGGAGAAGTAAAATTGAAGCCAATAGATAAGAAACTAGCCGAAACACCGGAAGATTTACGCGATGATTTAGATGAGGAAGGCTATCCCATTAATTATGATTAATGGACCTAGCGTAAATTTCTAGAAACATATACAAATGAATATACCACAAATTCATTTTAGAAATGGATATCGTTAAATATTCTCTATAATACGATATCCAAATCTTAAATTCTTAAACCTTTTTAATCAAATATTTCTTTCTCCATAAATTAGTATCATTACCCTTTCAAATTTTATATCTTTAGCTCAGAATAATTTATTTTATGGATGTGAGCAAACCAATTATCCGAATTTCAAATCTTAGAAAATCATACGGATCAAAAGAAATATTAAAGGGCATAAATCTTGATATTTATCCCGGTCAAGTAATCGGTTATATTGGCCCCAATGGTGCCGGTAAATCGACTACAGTTAAAATACTTACTGGTCTGATCAATGATTTTGAAGGAGAGGTTTTTATTAATGATATAGATATTAAAGAAGATCCGCTTACCGTAAAAAGTCAAATCGGTTATGTACCAGAAAATGCAGAACTATATGAGGTATTGACGCCTATGGAATACCTTGATTTTGTAGGTAAACTGTATGGTATGGAAGATACATTAATTCAACAAAGGGCACAACAATTACTTAAAGCATTTGGTCTTGAAGAAAATTTAAATAACAGGATGGATACATTTTCTAAAGGTATGCGCCAAAAAGTATTATTAATTTCAGGTATAATACATAATCCCCAAATTATAATTTTAGATGAACCATTATCAGGATTAGATGCTAATGCTGTTATTATTGTAAAAGAATTGATTTCCCTTTTGGCTAAAGAAGGCAAAACAATATTTTACTGCTCGCACATGATGGACGTTGTCGAAAAAGTATCCGATCGCATTATGTTAATCTCAGAAGGTAATATTATAGCTGATGGAAGTTTCGAGCAATTAAAAACGAACCAATCTGATACGTTGGAACAAATTTTCTCAAAACTCACAGGAAAAGAAGATGGAAACATAGATGCATCACATATTATTTCAGCAATTCGATAAAATAATATGCAGAAATTAACATTAAAATTCATTTTGCTTTTCAGCAAATTATGGACAAGCATAGGTATCGATGTTGCCCAATTAAGGATAATAATTGAAACAAAATTAACAATAGATGATCGTCGTCCTTTAGCCTCGTTCACGAAGAATCAAAATAAGAAACCAGCTAAAAATTCAACCTGGTTTCAATTTTTTATTTTCTCCCTTATGGGGTTCATGTTCTTATCATTTGTTATTATCATCCCCGATAAATTCTTAGCAACATCATTATTCTTAACGTTTATATTATCCATATTATCATTATCGCTGATAACAGACTTCTCAACAATTCTTCTTGATAACAAGGACCAATATATCATTTTACCAAGACCAGTGAATGATAAAACAGTTGCTTTTTCAAGGATATTATACATGCTAATAAAGATTTCTACGCAATTACTGCCCATAACATTACCGGCATTGATCTATGTATTTGTCAGTTGGAATATTTTTGCAGCATCGATATTTCTTGTTCAAATTATAATAGCAGCTTTAATAGCGGTTTTCTTTGTCAATATTTTCTATTCCTTATGTCTACGTTTTCTGTCTATTCAAAAATTTAAAGATACAATCAGTTACATCCAGATATTCTTTTCCATTTTTATTTTTCTAGGTTATCAAATTGGCCCTAGAGTAATGCAAAGTTTTACAGAAGGAGAAAACAGTATTTATCATCTTAAATTACTATGGATTTCTCCAGGAACATGGATCGCATCTTTTCAAGCTATGCTAGTTAAAGATTTCAGTGGTTTGACACTTATTTTTGCTTCTCTTAGCATCATTTTACTTATTGTGGCCATTTTAGGGTCATCACAATTATTTTCAAAAGATTTTAATAATAAAATAGCACAGTTAGCTATCGGAGACAGCCCAGTTAAAAAAGAAGAACTATCACAAGAGGGGAAAATTTCGTTTTATAAAAAAATAGAAAAAATATTCACAAATACACCATTGGAAAAAGCTGGATTTTCAATCATTTGGTTAATAACTTCACGATCTAGAGAGTTTAAAATGCAACTGTATCCCACAATGGCTTACTTACCGATCTACTTCATTTTTCTATTTCTGCAGGGGAAAAATAATACATTGGTAGAACAAATTGACCGTGTGAATACATCAGGACTTTATATTATGATTTTCTATCTATCGCTTTTTACAGTATTAACTGTTTTCCAGCTAATCACTAAAAGTGAAAAATACAAAGCGGCATGGATCTATTACGCAGCCCCTATTCAACAAACAGGAGAATTAATGTCAGGAGTTTTAAAATCAGCATTCTTAAAATATTTCGTACCCTTCAATTTAATTTTTCTAATCATTTGTGTCCCCCTTTTTGGCGCACATGTGACCAATGACATTCTGCTAGCAACAGCCATAGGAGGTATTGAAAGTGTTCTTGTTATGTTATTCCTAGTCAAATCTTTTCCCTTTTCACAATCTATAGAAAACGGGAAAAGTAGAACAATCATCAACCTGTTTATATTAGGACTTTTAGCATTAGTAGGTTACTTACATATCGTTATTCATGAATACGAAATTATAATTTGGATGATTACCATTATAGCGTGGATTATATTTTTAATCATGATTAATATCTGAAAAAAGAAAATTGGAAAAGTCTAGCTTTTGATGATAATTAACAGGAAATTTCAACCTGATAAAAATATTAATTACCTTTATACTAATTCCTTATAAATTACAAATTATGTCAACAATTACAGTCAGTGCCGATATAAATGCCCCCTTAGAATATGTCTGGAAACTATTTAGCAAACCAGAGCATATTATTCACTGGAATGCTGCAAGCGATGATTGGGAAACAACAAGCGCAAGCAATGATTTGCGAAATGGAGGTCGATTCAGTTTTCACATGGCCGCAAAGGATAAAAGTTTTGATTTTAATTTTGAAGGACAATATGATGAAGTGAGGCCTCTTAGGCATATAGCATATACCCTTGGAGACAACCGAAAGGTAAGTACTACATTTTTTGAAAACAAAAACGTGGTAACAATCGTTCAGAGTTTTGATAGCGAAACCTCACATTCCGAAGAACAACAACACTCGGGGTGGCAGGCCATCCTCAATAACTTTAAAAAATACGTTGAAGCACAATTTCAGCAAAAAGATGCTTAACCCTAATAAAGCATAGAAGAATTACGGGGCTATGGCCCCCGTATTTTATTATTCAAAACATCTTACCTTGGGTCCTAATGAACTTCAACAAATAACCAAGTAGCTTAAATCTATAGATCTTAAAGAAAATATGGTATATTTTAATGATATGCTTTCAAAAATAACATTCCCTCTTTCTTTCACTCCTTATTATTGATAATCATGTGTACTAATCCTAATTAACCATCATCTTATCTATTTTGATAAAGAAAAAATAAAGATGATGATCAATAAAAAACTATTAATACCTTAATTTTATTAAGTTTAAAAAATTAAAACACGTTATTTTCAACTTTTCAAACTTTTTAATAAAATGTTTGGAAAATTGAATTTGTATTTATAACTTTAGTCTAAGCAATATGAGTAAGAAAGAAGAAGTAAAGAAAAAAATTGGTAAATCAGCAATGGAATGTTTTGCGAAATTCGGTTTGGACAAAACAACCCTTGAAGATATTGCCAAAGCTGTTGGCCTCAATAAAACATCATTATACTATTACTATAAAAGCAAAGAAGATATATTCATCGAGGTAGCATTAGAAGAAGGCGAAAACTATATTCATTCGCTACAAAGTGCTACGATTCAAAAAGTAGGAATTGAAAATAGAACTGCATTTTATCTCGAATCACGATTCAATTATTATAAAAATGTATTGAACATGAATCGCGTTTCAGTAGAATCAATGGGTAAATTACTTCCGCGATTCTTCGAGCTATATGATGCCTTGATGATTCGAGAAAAAGCATTCCTCACACAGCTATTGGAAGAAGCAGTTAAAGAGGGAGAATTGGAATTAAAAGATCCGAAAAATACAGCTTCCGTACTGATCAATTTTTCTAATGCACTAAAACACAGCGTAGAGCAACAGGCTATACTAAAACAAGAGCCTGAAATTGATTATTCGCAAAGTCTGCAAGACACCAAATTTTTAGTGTCTTTGATTTTTAAAGGAATTAAAAAGTAGCCGCAATGTAGTATTCGATAGAAACTAGAGAAAGGGTAAAAGCTATTTTTGATATTTTTTAATGTTGTTGCTAAAACTAACCAATTATAAATATGAAAAAGGTCCTTTTACTCAATCTGATCCTTTATCTCTGTATGTCCGGCACAGTCCTCGCGCAGAGCCTTATTAAAGGAAGCATTAAAAACAGCACCACCAATGAAGCCGCATACGCGATCTCGATTCGCGTTAAAAATGGCACCGATGGCACGTATAGTGACGATCGGGGTAGGTTTCAATTGAAAACCTCTAAATCACTTCCGATCACATTATTGATTTCCTCAATAGGTTATGAACCTCAAGAATTCATCGTAGAAAGTTTTTCAACACCATTAGAACTCCTTTTAAAACCAGCCCAGATTCTTGGCCAAGAAGTCGTCGTCTCGGCAAGCAGAACAGTTCAAAATAAACTGTCATCTCCAGTTACCATCGAACAGATCAGTGCCAAAGATGTCGTTAACTCCCCGCAACTCAATTACATGGATATGATGCAAGGACTAAAGG
>NZ_ASZT02000086.1:0-23032 GCF_001006065.1 Sphingobacterium sp. IITKGP-BTPF85 | reverse complement strand
AAAATTTTGACAATCATTATAAAGAGTAAACTTTCTCATCTTTACATTCACCGGAAATAGTCTATTTAACCACCATTGCTTCTCATTTTTAATAAATTCAGGGAAATCGCTCAGATAAAAGGTATAATAAGCATGATCATCGCCGGGATAATCGAAATAGACGATCTTGTCAATAATAGACCATTTAATGCTATAGGTGCCGTCAACTATGGGCTTATGAATCCAAATTTCTTGTTCTGAATAAGTGATAATATTCCGTAGTGCTTCGCTAGATCGCTTTTGTTTTTCAGATAAGTGGAAACCAAATATAAAACCATAAATACAGATCGCTGGCAAAAGTACAAACAGGATAATGGTAATCCATCCATAGACCGGTACATTTTCTGGATATTTCACGGCGAAAAATACTAGCAGGATTCCAAGAAGCAGAAAAATACCTAATGGTATGACAAATATCAGTTTTGGATTTTTATTAATGAATTCTTTCATAATATCGGATACTAATCACTTATAATTGCTGGTTGTCAAATTAGTTACTTATTAGAAACAGCTACAATCTTTCGTAATAAAGATAACCATTCTTAATACTAAGTTTCAAATCATAATCTTAAGTATAGCAATGCAAGAATTAAACCACTCGAGTGCATTTACAAACATATCGTTTATATCGGATTTTGAGTATCATAAAAGTTTAAAAAAAGAAAAGGCGAAAGATAAATCTTTCGCCTTTTGGGTAAATGATGGGGCTCGAACCCACGACCCTCGGTACCACAAACCGATGCTCTAACCAACTGAGCTACATCTACCGTGTTTGTGCTACAAAAGTAGAATTTTATTTGATATACTCCAAATGTTTTTAAGCAAAAAATCCTCATTACAACGTATCGTAATGAGGATTAAGCTATTATTTTTTAATTTTTATTAGATCATCTCAACACTGCGTTTCACGAATGATGTTAATGCAGCACCTGTTAACAAACCGCGTGATAATAAAGCCAAGTCAAACGCTTGTTTTGCTAATTGTGCACCTTCTTCTTCAGTACTTGATAAAATGCGTTTCACCAGTGGGTGGTTACCATTTACCGTTACCTTATAGTTATCAGGTAAGTTACCGTAAAAGTTCATACCGCCATTGGTTTTGGCCATATCTTTCATACGACGCATAAATTCATCGATCGTTACTGATACTGGTAATTCTTCTGCAGATAAGGCATCCACTTCAACTTTCATGTCAGGACGGCTGATTGCTTTTTCAAAGATTGATAAGGCTTGTTTAGATTCTTCTTCAGAAATTGACAATTCTTGCTTCTCATCTTTTTGAATCAACTTATCAATGACATCGGCATCTACACGTTTCAACTGTACCTTTTCACCTCCTTTTTGTTCCAAATAAGAAGTGATATGCGTATCCAGAGGTCCGTCTAAAACCAATACATCATAGCCTTTTGTTTTTGCTGTAGCAATAAAGCTATCTTGTTGAGCAGCATCATGGGTATATAAATAAATGATATTTCCATCTTTATCAACTTGAATATCTTTTACTTTTTCGTAATACTCTTTAATTGTGTAGTTCTCTTTATTTGTATTGGTCAATAAACAGAATTCATTTGCTTTTTCAGCAATTTCTCATCGCTCAACATACCATATTTGATAAATAGACCGATATCATTCCATTTTTCTTCAAAACCTTTACGATCCGTTTTAAAGATTTCCTGCAACTTATCAGCTACTTTTTTAGTGATATAATTGTTGATCTTTTTCACGTTACTATCTGCCTGCAAGAAGCTTCTTGAAACGTTTAACGGGATATCCGGTGAGTCGATTACACCATGTAACAACATTAAAAATTCAGGAACAATATCTTTTACTTCGTCGGTAATGAATACTTGACGTGAGTATAATTTGATTTTATTACGTTGAATTTCTAATTCATTTTTAATTTTCGGGAAGTATAAAATTCCGGTTAAATTAAATGGATAATCAACATTTAAATGGATCCAGAATAATGGTTCGTCCATTGAATATGGATACAACTCTTTATAGAAAGCCAAATAGTCTGCATCTGTCAGTTCAGATGGAGCTTTGGTCCAAGCTGGGCTTGTGTTGTTGATGATGTTATCAACTTCAACAGATTTATATTTTGGTTTTCCTTCTTCATCTTCGCCATCTGGTTCAGAAGTTGTTTTCGTTCCGAAGCGGATATTTACAGGAAGGAAACGCGCATATTTGTCCAAGATCTCCTGTAAACGCGATTGACTTAGGAATTCTGAAGACTCTTCATTAATGTGTAAAATGATATCAGTACCACGTGTCGTACGTGTACCTTCAGAAATTTCATACGAAGTACTACCATCACATGTCCAATGCGCAGCTTCTGCCCCATCTTGGTAAGATAACGTTTCGATTTCAACGTTATCAGCAACCATGAATGCGGAATAGAAACCTAATCCAAATCGACCGATGATTTCATTTGCATCATTTGCTTCTTTGAATTTTTCCATAAATTCAGTTGCACCTGAGAAGGCAACTTGATTGATGTATTTTTTAATCTCGTCAGCTGTCATACCGATACCATTATCCGAAATGGTAATCGTTTTTGCTGCTTCATCAAGTTTTACATCAACTAATAAATCACCCACTTCACCTTGGTATTGACCTAATGAAGCTAAGCGCTTTATTTTTTGAGAAGCATCTACCGCGTTTGAAACTAACTCGCGTAAGAAGATCTCATTATCAGAGTATAAGAATTTTTTAATGACAGGAAAAATGTTTTCCGTGTGGATTGAAATAGATCCTTTTTCTGTGTTCATATATATTTTATATTTAATTGCTAATTGATTTCACAGTTAAACATCAATCTATATTCCAAACAGTCAATTTGAGACAAGATGTCATATTTTAAGTTAAAATGACAATATCAGGGCTGTTCATTGCTTGACTTAATCTTTATTTTTTATTGTCGTCAACAATTCATTTGCATTTTTATCAAATGCTATTGAAATTACTGCATTTGTACAGTTCCAAATAACAGGATTTGCTTCCAATTGGTTCAAATCGGTATCCTGATCTATTTTCCTAAATTTTATAAGCGAAGGTTCTCCATAAAGGAGTATCAATTCTTGCAAAAAACGATTGTAATTAGAGATTATCTCGTCTTTTCCATCATTAGAAAATTTATACATGAGTGCAAACTCATCGACCTTTTTTCGTCTGAAGCGCGAATTCCAAAAAATTGGCTGTTAGATCTTTGAATTTATAATTGGGAACAAAAACAGTATGACCTTGATCATGAACGGACAATTTCTTCTGATTTACGAATCCGATGATTTCATCTTTTTTCCACGATAAGGCATATCAAATATCGTCTTAATAGATTCATTAATCAACGGTGCTTCAGAAGTTTCCATTAAATTTAAACGTATCGGAAGTGTGTAGGCTACTCTGACCGGTTTACCTTTTTGATAACCAGGTTTCCAATTGCCATATTCTTTGATGAGCCGTATTCCTTCCTCCCCCGTACCAAACCCCAGATCTTTTTCAACTTTCATGTCGACTATTGATACGTCTTTTTCAACCACAAATGAGATCTCCACCAAACCTGAAATTTGATTATCGATCATCTCCTTAGAATAATGAAAATTATCTCCAATATAGCGCATAAATTCATCCATACCTTTAGGTGGTAAAGGATGCTGATCGACAACATCGGCAGCACTCTCCTTCTTATTTAAAGAAATCGGGCTACATGAACTGATCATGCTCAATGCGATTATAATCGAAAAAATAAACTTGATCATAAACTTACTGATGTGTAATAGCATATAATGCAAAAGTTCCTAACCAATGCGCGCCCATATAGTCGTCATTGCTGATATTTGGCAACGAGTAAGTGAGGTGGTTATTCGCCTGTTGATGTAAATGATTTAATTCCGGTAATTTTGTCGCGATGCCATTTAGACAAGTTGCACGGCTAAAATTCAGTCCATCTAAATGAACAAGCTTACCATCCGTACGGTCTTTAACAATACCCGGCTCTAACTTAAACTCTTTCACAAACAAATCGGGCATAAAGTCTGTTAACCATTTTTTATATTCGTCATCATTTAAAACTTTTGTCATCAATAATGCCTCTTCTAAGCAGGGAGAAAGAAAGTCGCTACCACTTGGTTCATATGCGAGCGAGCAGGATTTATCGTTTATAAAAAGGCGCTTTGCATGTTGTGTAATTAAATTTTGAAAAGCTGTATCTTGCGTTACCTTCGCATAATCCATTGATAAGGTAAATCCAAAAGCGGTGTTATCATGCTGTCCCGAACGAATTGGGTAAACGAGTTTAGGCAAGTACCCCTCGTAGCGTTTTACGAGCAGATCTGCCAAAGGTTGCAATGCTGTGGCCCACTGTTTCCCTTCAGCATCATTCCAAGTCAATAATTCAGCCTGTAACTGCAAGAGCCACGCCCATCCATAGGTGCGTTCGAAGCTTGTGTTATTACTGTCTAGAAAGAAAGCAATTTCCTGATCAACATTCGTTTTAGTTATTTTATCGTTCAAGATCAGTCTCGCCTGCTTACTTTCACTAAGATTAGGAAATGTTTTCAATATTTTAACGATGGACCAATAACCATGAACGGATGAATGCCAATCAAAACAGCCATAAAAAATGGGATGTAATTGTTTTGGTGATTTTAGATCCTTAGCAGATCCGATGACCTGCCCCAATTTATTTGGATACTCCTGTTCAAGGCAATGTAACGGCAGTGCCAATATCCTTTTTGCTTCAGTAGAATCCAGTACGACCTGTTGATTTTTTCCTTCTGTGCTATTTTCTGTTTCTGTTTGTTGAGAAGTTGTTCCTTGATTTTTGTTGTTATTGTTGCATGACAATAAAACAGTACAAGTAAAATGGTAACTAATATTTTGATCATTTGCGGTGCATTAATTGATTTTTAAAAGTAATAAAAAAAAGCCAAAATCATTAAATTTTGGCTTTTTTAGACGTTTATAAAAGATTTTACATCTTAGCATCCATTAGCTTCTCTGCTTTTCCTTTAGGTACGCCGGTTTTCATTTTAATGACAAACGCTTGATTCGACTGGAAACTTTTGGGCAATAACACGTCATAATAGGTGTTTTTATCGAGATCAATACCAAGATCTGAATGACGCACCTCTAACATTTGTCCATTGGCTAATAACGTGGCAGACACAGGAACTTCTGTCGCAGTTTGGGCACAGATATCCGAACAATATTGTTAACGGGCCTGTTGAAAACTGTGAGGTATAAGTTATCAGCTTTTTTAGTGAAGTATCCTAGTTTAGAAGTGGTCATCCCAGCATGTTTGGCTCCATAAATTGCTTCACCATTTATTTTCATCCATTCACCAAGCTCTTTTGCTATTTTATCTTCCTCAGGATGCATATTTCCTTGGCCATCTGGACCGAAATTTAAAACAAAATTACCACTTAGGGATGCTGAATAGGTCAGCATATCGATAATATCGTCTGTCGTTTTGGTATAAATACCCGACCAATCTTTCATGTATCCCCAGCCGTTTGGTGGAATTGTCATCACACAATCCCAATCACGTCCCTCTAGCCAAGTAATATCTCCCGGCAATTTGCGTTCCCAACCTTGTTCATAATCGCCCAACATCTGACCATTTGAATCAAAATGACGTTTCCCAAATTCATCATTTCGGAAACGGGAGCCGATGATAAGACCGGGATGCTTTTGCCGAAGTTCTTTTTCAAGATTATAAGTAAAATCATAAGACTTTATCCAAGACTGATCCCAAGTGCCATCAAACCAAAATCCTTTCATCTGTGGATAATTTGTCATCAACTCCAGTAACTGATTTCTAGTATATTTCAAGAATTTATCAAACTTTTTCTTTTCCTCTACCGTTTTAGGTTCTTTACCCATGTAATCCGGATTGTTCCATTCTAATACAGAGAAATAAAGGTAAACATCGATACTTACTGCGGTATAAGCATCTACTACCTCTTTGACTATATCTTTTTTATAGGGTGTTTTACTGATATTATAAGGGGAATATTTGGTTGGCCACATCGCGAAACCATCGTGGTGCTTTGTCGTAAAAATTACATACTTTGCTCCCATGTCTTTTGCCTGCTTTGCCCAACGCTTTGCGTCAAAATCTTTGGGATTAAATTGTTTGTAAAGATTGTCGTACGTATTCACCCAATCTTTTGGAGCTGATGATCCTCTCCATGAACGGATCCATTCGGATGCTGCTGCACCACCACGGCACTCACTCCTTCCCATTCATTACCCGGTATTGCATAGAGACCCCAATGTATAAATTGACCTAATCCATAATTGCGGAATGCAACCATTGCCTCATCTGTCCGATTGGCAGGTGACAACGGTCCATACTTAATTTCTTTGATTTCTGTTGATTTAATTTTAGGTCCAGTCCATTGTGCCTGTATTGAATTAACTGTAGCTAACAATGCCACAGCAAGTACAGACTTTTTTAATAAGTTATTCATATTTAATTGGTTATTCAGGATTATCAATATAAGCACGTTGTGTCTTTTTTATCACCACAGGTTCAGGATGTGCATTCGTAAATGGATCGTAGTAGTATAAATTTGCTTCACGGTACAGGTTCAAGTGTTTTTTTAATGATTCTGAAAATTGCATGTAATTTTTATTTGAACTTTTTGTCCACCCGACCTCCGCCAAAGCGGCTAATCGTGGAAAAGTTAAATAGTCCAATCGAGTGGTATTGATAACGGTTTCTGTCCATAAATTACCCTGAATGCCTAAGATTTGATTTTTCTCGGTGGTCAACGAAGCGTAATTATCCGGAGAAAAATTATAAACATTTTCCAAAGGATTGTATAGCTTTCCCCATTTTCGTCCATACTTATGTGATTCTTCCTGTACAAAATCAAAATAAAGCGGTAATCTTGGTGTCAGTATTGTTTTATAGCCAGCCTTTAATATTTTTTTTAACTGTTCAGGTTTATCATGTCGCCACCACATGAGTATAGTTTTCTCTTTTGATAAATCGGCATCTACCATTTCATCCCAGGCAAGCAAAGTGGCATCCATTGTTTTTAGCGAATCTGCCATGCGACGCATGAAGTAATTTTCTACCGCTTTGTTATCATTTAGATGATGTTTCTGCTTCAAATCCTGCACTTTGGTATCTGAATTCCAGGCCTCACTGCCAATGATACTTCATCTCCCCCTATATGTATTACCGAAGAAGGAAACAGCGCTTTTGTTTCGCGCAACACCTGAGTTAAAAAAGAATACGTTATATCTTTCGCCGGATGAAAAGTAAAATCTGGGTGTTTATCATTTCCACCACCACTTAATTGGGGATAAGCTCGATTTGCCGCTGTGGCATGGCCGGGCATATCGATTTCAGGAATGACTTCGATGTTCCTTTCTTGTGCATAAGCTACAATCTCTGTAATGTCTGCCTGCGTATAATAGGCCGCGGGAGCATATGGATCAGTCTGGGAGCAATCCCACCGATCAATGTTAGAAGTGGATATTTTTGAATTTCTAACCGCCAAGCAGGCTCATCAGTTAAGTGCCAGTGAAACTTATTGAGCTTATAAAATGCCATCCAATCTAAAATTGATTTCACTTTTTCTTTTCCAAAGAAGTGACGTGATTCATCTAACATAAAACCTCGCCATACATATGCAGGTTTATCTTTGATCTCAAAAATATTTACACTGATTCCCGATGTTGATTTTTTTCCAAAGCTCAATACCTGCAAAAGCGAGCTTACTGCATAAGTAGCTCCTGCAGGAGAGCTTGCATAAATAATTAACGTATTGCTATCTGTCTTAATTTCATATTCCTCAATTTCAAGATTTTCCTTATGAACAAATCGAATGTTTGAAACCGTCTTCTTATCATGATGAACAAGTCCTGTATAACCAAATTTTGATAAAAGCTGCTTCTGCAGATATCGACCTACAGCGTCAAACTCCTTATCTCCAATCTGTATTTTACTACATGAAGGAAAGCAATACAGCCCGTCCCTAATCTGTATAAAATCTGGTTTTGGAATTAGGGATAGCTGTGCTTTCGTAACACTATAGTTAATCGTAAGCAAGACGATAAATGCTGCTGCTTTGCCCAGTTTTTTTGTGATCATAAATTTTATTAAACCTATCACGACTACGCTTGATTTTCTCAAGGTGTGGTCAGAAAGAACAACGTATTAATTCGATTTATAAAATTTAAATATATGCTTCTTGCGGATCATCTCAGGGAATATCGAGGATGCAAACGATTGTGCAAACAACGAAAACGTTAGCGTAATGAATTGCTTACAAAGTAGTATATCGCTCTATGAGCTGGGCAACCAGATATGGAACTGCCTCCGATGCAGTACTTTCTATGGTACTGGCTCTTTTGGGTATCCGCGATGTGTTAATTTGTTTATCAACAACATATAAATCGCAGGTCGGAGCTATGACATCGACCAAACCAGCAGCTGGATATACTGCCAAAGAGGTCCCGATAACAATCATTATGTCGGCCTCTCGTGCCATGTAAATGGCGGTCTCCATATTTGGAACTGCCTCACCGAACCATACTATATCAGGTCTTAATTGAGAACCTTTTTCACATAGGTCACCCATTTTGATGTCGTAACCGTCGATTGGATAGATTAACCTTTTATCTTTCGATGAGCAAGCTTGATCTAATCTTCCATGCAAATGAAGCACATGATCAGAACCTGCCCGTTCATGTAATGTATCTACATTTTGCGTCACAATCTGTACATCAAATGATTTCTGCAAAACAACTAAAGCTTGGTGTGCAGCATTCGGTTTAGCCTGCATAGCGACTTGTCGCCTCATGTTATAAAAATCTTGAACAAGTTTGGGATTACGGTACCAGCCATCAATACTAGCAACGTCCTCGACATCATGGCCCTCCCACAAGCCATCGGCATCTCTAAATGTCTTTATACCACTTTCTGCTGAGATACCGGCTCCGGTAAATACGATGATTTTTTTCTTCATATCTTTTTTATCTATTACCAAGTTAATACCGAATCTTGGAAATTTGTTGGCAACTGTAGTTTAATTGAGTCTTTGCTGCTAATGACACTATTGTTGGATGTTAAAAATGCTCTTTCAAAACTCACAAAAATTTTATTCGGTATATGCAATTCTAAGGGAGATTTGGCTTTAAAAACATAACGGTTGTTTTCCAAACTCAGATTCTTATAGATCCGATAAGCCACTACCTTAGCTTTTATTTTTTCGATTCCAGTAAGTTTCTTTATATCAGTTGTATTTTGAGCTTGGCTATCCTCATAATACATGAAATGATCGGAATTTGCGAGATCTCTAATATCCAAGCGTTGCTCTACCACTTCCAGGGCAAGTGAATCGGCACGTTGCTTTTGCGCTTTACTTCCGTTTCCGTTATTACAGGAAATTAGCAGTAGTAAAAATAACAGTGGTAATAAAAATTTCATAGTCATAAAAAAAGAGGCATTTTTAATTGCCTCTTTACAAATTTATAAATTACTTTCAATAGCTCCTACGTGCTCTCGATACAATTCAATTGGTTTATCTAATAAAACAGCAATTATTGTCATGTTTTTATCGATCCGTTCTTTGGGAACATCAATATACACAATACCTGGTGTCGAGCTCCAGTATAATTTATTGAATATATCATGTCCGATCATAGAACCTTCACCTACGATGCGTATACGTGCTATGGTATTCTTAAGCCCCTTTAATGCAATAGGCCCCGTTGGAGTTCCTTCAACGAAAAGATAAAGTGTCTGCTTATCTTTAGATAGTGCACTTAATCCCGCGTAGTGTCCATCAGCAATTCCAGCTTCAGCATCATGTAAGATTTCTGCATTTTTCGTTACCCACTCTTTAATTTCGGCAGCTGTAAATTTTAAGTTTTTATCTAATATATCGCCGTCTGCACTGATCTTGTCTTTAAACAAATTGGATCCTATGGCTGTAGATTTACTAATTGTTGCAATTGCATGCGCTACTTGACTTTGGCCTGCAATTTCATAAGCAGTATAACTCACTTCTTTTCTTTCCAAATCAATAGCTGGCTTCTCATTAAAGGTAATGGCTACAACAGTTACAGCTGGATCGAAATTAGCTGTAGGTAGATTTAATTCCAGTGTATAGTCATCATACTGATAATCTATCTTATCTGGGTTTCCAACAAATTTAACTGAAGCAGGTTTGGTTTTCAGACCTTGTAAAACTAATTTATCTTTTACGTTATCCAAGTAGATGTATAATGTTTTTCCATCTTTAGAAAAAGCATTTTTATCATTCCAAAACCGAGATTGCACTCCTGCACGCGTTCCGTAGATCGCATCTTTATGTTTAGAAGTCCATCTTCCTAATTCTTTCAAGATCTGCACCTGTTCTGTAGGTATTGTCCCATCGGCTTTGGGGCCAATATCCAATAAAAGATTTCCGCCCATTGAAATACAATCTACCAAAGTACGGACGATCATGTTTGGAGTTTTATAATGATGGTCAAAATGCTGATATCCCCAAGAGTCATTCATGGTATAGCAGAGCTCCCAATAGCGTGCTTCAGGTTTTACAACCGGAATACCCTGCTCTGGAGTATCATAGTCACCATGTTGATTCAGTCTGGAATTGATAATGATATTTGGATTATACTTACGCAATTGCGTCAATGTTTCTTTTGCACGCCATTCCTGATCATTGTGTTCCCAATCGCCATCAAACCAAATTAGATCTGGCTTATATGCTTTAGACAATTCTGCTAACTGTCCCTGATAGTAATTAACAAACTTATTCCACCGATTGGCATCATCGCCTACGTTATAACGTTTTTTTATTCTCGTATTGACATCATAATCTGGATGACTCCAATCTGGTAATGAGTAATACAATCCGGTTTTAAGACCTTTCTTCTGAAGTGCCGATACAAAAGGCGTCAGAACATCCTTTTAGCAGCAGCATCTTTCGCTGTTGTAATTGCATTATTCGATTTGCTATCCCAAAGAGATACACCATCATGATGACGTGTTGTAATGACCGAATACTTTGCTCCGGATTCCTGAATTAATTTTGCCCATTCTTCCGGTTGATATTGGTTGGCTGTAAAACCACCAAGTTGTTTCATGTAATTTTCATGACTGATATAGTTATTGAAAAAAGCCCAAGATTCAGAAACCCCCTTAACCGAATAAATTCCCCAATGGATAAAAATGCCTAATTTTGCATCTTCAAACCATTCCATTTTTTTTACGTCCTCATTCTTGTTTTTAGTTTCTTGTGCAAAAACGTTGTAGCTAGAAAGCGCTAAAAACAACACTGCTAATATTGACTTCTTCCGAATCATAGTTACTTATTGAAATATCAGGTTTTAAAAAGGTGAAAAGTAAGAATTTATTCGTTCAATTCAAACTTAAAGTCGGTTTTTTGGCTTAATAATTTATCTTTGTACTGATGATTGAATTATACACGGATGGTGCTTCGAGCGGTAATCCAGGACCAGGTGGCTACGGTACGATATTAAGGACAGTTTATACGGGTGATAATGAAGCGTATAAAGGTAAACTGATTGAGAAAGAGTTTTCTGGTGGTTATCGTAAGACCACTAATAATCGCATGGAGCTGATGGCGGTAATAGTTGGTCTAGAAGCTTTAAAAAATCTCAACCAAAAGGTTACAGTCTATTCAGATTCCAAATATGTTATAGATTCCATCGACAAGAAATGGGTATATGGTTGGATTCAAAAAGGATTTGCAGGAAAGAAAAATAAAGATCTTTGGATAAGATTGATGCAGGTATACAAACTACATCAGGTTAAATTAGTATGGGTAAAAGGGCATGCTGGCCATCCTTTAAATGAGCGGTGTGACCAGTTGGCTGTAAAAGCTTCGAAAGATCAATCTTCTTGGAAGATTGATTCAGTATATGAAATGGAAGAAGCTAAAGCTCAGCTATAAAATTTTTAAAGAATATGGTATAAAAAAGGCCAGGAATAATTTCCTGGCCTTTTTATGTGATTACGTATTATTTACGCAACATCCTCTTTAGCGGCTAGATAACGCTCTGCTTCTAAAGCAGCCATACAACCAGTTCCTGCAGCTGTAATTGCTTGGCGGTATACATTATCCTGTACATCTCCACAAGCAAATACACCTGGAATATTCGTTGCCGTCGTATTTGGCTGTGTAATTAAATAACCTGTTTCATCCATATCTAAGATACCGTTGAAAAGTTCTGTATTTGGCTTGTGTCCAATAGCAACAAAAAATCCTGTTACATCCAATACTTTTTCAGATTGATCTTTGTTATTTAAAACACGAACACCTGTTACCACTTGACCGTCACCTAAGATTTCCTTGGTTTCCGAATTGTAATGTACTTCGATATTTGGTGTATTCATCACGCGGTGAACCATTGCTTTAGAAGCTCTAAATTCATCACGACGCACCAACATATGTACTTTCGAACATAATTTTGCTAAATAGGTAGCCTCTTCAGCTGCCGTATCACCAGCACCTACAATCGCTACTTCTTGGTTTTTAAAGAAAAAACCGTCACATACTGCACATGCAGATACACCAAAACCATTATACTTTTGTTCGCTATCAAGTCCTAGCCATTTTGCTGTTGCACCTGTAGCGATGATTACTGTATCTGCAGTAACAGTTTTAATTCCGTCGATTTCAACCTGATGTACCGGACCAGAAAAATCAACTTTAGTTGCATATCCGAAACGGACATCAGTACCAAAACGTTCTGCTTGCATACGTAGATCTTCCATCATGATCGGTCCTGTAATCCCCTTTGGGTATCCAGGAAAGTTATCCACTTCTGTTGTCTGCGTCAACTGACCGCCCGGTACCATCCCTGTATAGATAACAGGTTTCATATCAGCACGGGCTGCATAAATCGCTGCTGTATATCCTGCGGGTCCTGAACCAATTATTAAACACTGTAGGTGTTCTATTTCTTGAGACATAATATTATTTTATAAAATATTGTTTTCTAATTAACGAGTACTATGACCTAACCAAATTTATTTTTTAGACTTGCTAACATATCATTTGTGATCGCTGTTGCTTGGCTTTTATTTTCTTGCTTTTGAAATTCTTTTTTAGCTTGCTTCTTATCTTCAGCCGCGTGAATGGGTTCTGTTGATTTTGCTGCTTTTTTAGCTGAGCGATGACGGTTCCAGATTATTTCTAAACATTTCTTAGTATAAAGTGGGAAGTCGCCATTTTGCATCCACGCATAGTAACTTGGTTCTACATCAAAAACCTCTGTAACCGGACGTCCTTTATGTTTACCAAAATTAATGACTTCTACTCCGTCTTCATTGTACACAATCCGTCCTGCAAAATCCACTGGTTTTGTCATATTAGTAAAATCTGACAATGCTTCGACGTCATTTACAACAGGTACAGATTGTTTACCATGCTTATCTTCATACACAGCACCTTCATACTTGGTTAACTGTGCTTTCAAAACTTCATATGTAGCTCTTACGTCTGCTTCTGCACTGTGTGCATTTTCTAGGCTTTCATTGCAATAGAATTTATAAGCAGCTTTCAAAGTACGTTGTTCCATTTGATGAAAAATATTCTGTACGTCAACAAAAACACGATTTTCCAACGAAAAATCAGCTCCTGAACGTAGGAATTCTTCCATCAGCATAGGGATATCAAATTTATTGGAGTTATAACCCGCTAAATCTGCGTCACCAATAAAATCTGCTACTTCTTGACTAATCGCTTGAAATGTTGGCGCGTCTATAATATCTTCGTCATAGATACCATGGAACATGGATGATTCTGCAGGAATAGGCATAAGCGGGTTAATCCGCTTCGTATATACTTGCTCCTCAGCATTAGGCAACACCTTTAATATTGATATTTCAACAATTCTATCTGCTGAGATATTGATTCCTGTAGTCTCTAAATCAAAGAATGCTAAAGGTTTCTTGAGTTTCAATTCCATTACGAATTTTATTTATTAAATTGTTCCATACATCATTGTATACAACAAAAATACAAAGTATGAATGATTTATTATTTATTGTCAGCCTTTAATTACAATTCAGAGACTAATTCTAGGGTTTTCATTTTTCCAACCACAATTTTAATCATCTTACTATAGTCAAAATACTGAATAGCGATTTCCTTTACTTTTTCAGGAGTCATCGCATTGATTTCATTCATATAATGGTCATAGTAAGTCAAATCCATGTTAGCAAGTAGCACATTTTTAAACTTATCTGCATGTGAAAAAATACTCTCTAAAGAACCTAGCATAGATCCTGAGAGGTAATTTTTCACTAAGTCCAATTCCTCTATAGTCGCTAATTCTGTTCTTAAAATTTCAATTTCTTTTTCGATTTCCGTCAATGTCGCATCGGTTACATCTACACCAACCTCTGTCGCAATAGTCAGAAAACCTCCATATTTTAAAGAACCCACAGCTGAACCGATACTGTAAGTATAGCCTTTTTCTTCTCGAATGTTACGCATGAGCCTTGACCCGAAAAAACCGCCCAGTAACGTATTTACAAATTGCAAAGCGGGATAATCCACATGGTTACGATTTATATTCGGCATACCGATACGTATGGCAGATTGCAATGCCTCTGCTCTTTCGTCATAAATCAATTGTCCTGTATCTGCAGTTAAATTCGGTTCGGTCAATGGTACCTCGTCTGTAGCCAGCCATTGATCACCAAAATATAAGCTAAGCTCTTGAAGCAAAGATTCAGATACATTACCGGAAATAATTAAACGACAATTAGATGGAGTAAATTGCTTATGGTATAAATCGATTAAAGCCTCTCTAGAAATCAAATCATATTCTTCTAAAGAGGGCGTTTTTCCATAACGGTTTCCCGAACCGAAAACATGATTATAATAGGTTCTTCTCGCTAAATAATCGTTTTTCTGAAGAGAAACCTGAAGCTTTTGCTTATTGTTTCTGAGATAGGTATCCAGTTCCTTCTGCGGTAAAACTGATTCTGTTAAAATCTCCTTGATCAAAGGTAATAACACATTACTATGTTTATTTAATGTGTACAATGTCAGCGAAGTGATATCAAATCCGTATTCTGGCATTAGAAAAGCCCCATAGAAGTCGACTTTATCCGCAATCTCAGCGCTGTTATAGTTTTTTGTTCCTTCCTTTAACAAAGCGCTTAGGGCACTATTTAGGAGCGGATTTTCATCTTCATTGAAGACATTATTAAAAATCCACTCAATGCGTACCAATTCTTGATCAGGCGAATGAAGGACATAAACAGGAATTCCATTGTTGAAAGCAAGTACTTTTGGGCTTTTTAAATGAATATCACCAATCGGTTTGGCTTCAGGTGCTACTGCTCTATTCAGCATTTGCCACCTCCTTTGATTTATAATACAATATAGATGCGTTTTCTTTTCTAAATATTTCGTTTGCCTGTTGCTGTATATGCTCCGATTGAACGGCCAAATACTTGGCTGTTTCATTGTTTAATTCATTGGCGTCACCAAGTAGCTCATAATATGCGAGATTCATGGCTTTATCCAAGATCGACAATTCGGCAAATACATGTGTAGACTCAATCTTATTCTTCACTTTTTCAAGCTCTTCTGCCGGAACAGGTGTAGATTTTAAGATATCCAGTTCTTTCCAGATGGCTTCCTCTGCTTGTTCCAGACTAATGCCGTCTGATGGTTTTCCCTCAATTAAGAATAAATTGGGGTCGATACTTCCCATCACATAGGCATTGATCTCACTGAATAGTTCCTGTTCTTTAACCAAACGACGGTATAGACGAGAAGATGATCCTCGAGACAGTAGATCTGATACTAAGTCCATTGCATGGTAGTTTTCATCCATACGTGCAGGTGCATGAAAAGATATAAACAAACTATCAAGTGGTACATCAGCCTCTACCACTTCCCTACGCTCTGCTATTTGTTTTGGTTCTTGAGGTAAATTTCTCATGTATTTATTTCCTGCAGGAATATCTGCAAACCATTTTTCTACCAGTGTTTTGATCTCCTCAAACTTAACATCACCTGCAATAACCATAATGGCATTCTGTGGTGTATAATGCTTCTGGAAAAATGCTTTTACATCTTCCATTTTTGCATCTTCAATATGTTTAAGTTCTTTTCCGATAGTTGCCCAGCGATACGGATGTACTTGGTAAGCTAAGGGTCTTAATTTCAACCATACATCACCGTAAGGTTGATTGAGGTAACGCTGCTTAAACTCCTCACATACAACACTTATTTGTGTTTCCAAACTTTGTTCAGAGAAAGAAAGGCTCAGCATACGGTCTGATTCCAGCCACAATGCCGTTTCTAGATTTGAAGAAGGTAGCGTGATGTAGTAATTGGTGATATCGTTACTGGTAAAAGCATTGTTTTCACCGCCCACACGTTGCAAAGGTGTATCATAGTCGGGAATATTGACTGATCCACCAAACATCAAGTGTTCAAATAAATGTGCAAATCCCGTTTGGTCTGGAGATTCATCCCGCGCACCGACATCATACAGTATATTGACACAGGCCATTGCTGTGTTATTGTCTTCATGAACAAGTACGCGAAGACCATTTTCTAGTTCAAATTTCTGATAAGAAACCATTCAGGTTATTTAAATTAATTTATTGTATCCAATTGATATCTTTTCTCAAAAGAGAAAGTGTTTTGGCTTCTTCCGAGCCTTCTTCTGGTTGAAAATCATAGGCCCAATTTGCCTGTGGCGGTAAACTCATTAAAATGGATTCGATACGTCCATTAGTTTCAAGACCAAATTTCGTTCCTGAATCCCAAACAAGATTAAATTCAACATATCTTCCTCTACGGAGGTATTGCCAGTTTTTATGGTGTTCTGTATAGTCTTTATGGCGATTTTTGTTTACCAGCTCGGTATATGTTGGTGCAAATGTACGTCCAAGGTCACATGAGAACTGAAAAATTTCCTCAAATGACAGACCTGTTTTTTCAGGTGTTAGTTTATCATAGAAAACCCCACCTATACCACGTGTTTCTTCACGATGGCGTACATAGAAGTAGTCATCTGCCCATTTTTTGAAATCTTTGTAAAAATCTTGGTGATGGATATCGCATACGTTTTTCAACTGCTGATGAAAATTGTGCATCTTCTTCAATAACATAGTGCGGTGTAAGATCAATGCCTCCGCCGAACCACCGAATTTCATCATTCAATTCGAAATAACGGATGTTCATGTGGATAATAGGAACGAATGGATTGTTTGGATGAATAACAATTGATACACCTGTAGCGAAAAATTCATCTTCATCGACACCAAATGATTTCTTGATCATTTCCGGCAATTTTCCATGCACAGCAGAGAAATTCACCCCACCTTTTTCAATGATATTGCCATGCTGCATAATCCTTGTACGGCCACCGCCGCCGCCATCACGTTCCCAAATTTCTTCTTCAAATTTAGCGGTACCATCAAGCTTTTCAAGTGCTTGACATATCTCGTCCTGAATTGTTTTATAAGTTTCAGCGATTTTTAATCTATCGATCATCTTGAATTAACTTAATTTTTCAGCCAGTTGGCTTATGATTGTTGCAGCAGATTTATGCTGGTATAAGATTTGGTGAACGGCTTCACAGATAGGTAAGGCAATCTGATGCTTACGCATATAATGCTGTATACATGCAGAAGCATAATAACCTTCTGCTACCATATTCATCTCAAGCTGGGCAGACTGTACACTATAGCCTTTTCCGATCATCGCTCCAAAAGTTCTGTTTCTACTGAACTGCGAATATGCTGTTACCAAAAGATCGCCTAAATACGCCGATTTATTAATATCGCGAAGAGGATTTGGATCAATGGTCTCGACATACGTTTCCATCTCGCGGATTGCATTTGAGATTAAAACCGCCTGAAAATTATCGCCATAGCCTAACGAATGACATATTCCTCCCGCCAATGCATAAATATTTTTCAATACAGCACCATACTCAATCCCATACACATCGTCCGAAATGATTGTTTTTATATACCGGCATTCCAGTAAAGATGCCACTAAGTTAGCATTTTCTTCAGATTTGGAACCAAAAGTCAAATAAGATAGTTTCTCCAAAGAAACTTCTTCAGCATGACACGGTCCACCGACAACTAAAATATTCTCCAAAGAGACATCGTATACCTCCTGTAAATAATCGCCAATAATCAGATTTTCATCTGGTACGATACCTTTTATGGCAGAAACAATAATTTTTCCTTCCAGATCTGCTTTTGTCACATCCTTTAAGGCTGCTTTCAAGTAAGCGGCAGGTGTATTCAAAATAATAATATTTGACACCTGAATTACTTCTCTTGCATTTGTTGAAATATGATCTGTATCCAGTTTTACTTCAACAGCACTTAAATAACTTGGATTTTTTTTATGCTTTTTGATATAGTCAACATCTTCTTGTTTACGGACCCACCAATGTATATCCTTTTCAACGACGTTGTCACCCAGCATTTTAATCATTGCTGTAGCCCAACTACCACTACCAATAAGCCCTACTCTATTTTTTGCATTAAATTTTGTTACTAGACAGTTTGAGCAAATATACTTAATTATATAATAATTAACATTCACCTGAACCCTAACTTGGTATATTATGCCTTAAAATAGGTTATTTTTGACGAAATTCCAACAGACTCACCAAGACATGTTATTTGGCGATCATGATTACTTATATAAGTATTCATTTAAATCGTAATGTGATAGCTAAATATTATTAAAAGAATAAATGACCAAATTTTAAAGCATACCCGTATGTACCTATATTTGTATTGAAAGACGGACTACACAAATAGTCATATCACTATAACTACTCGCTAATACCAAAATGGAACACATTAACTTTTCAAAAAACTGGAATAATAAATTGGACTGCGAGGCATTTACCACATTACGGATGCCCAATGAACGGTATAAGACTGGGCAAGTATTTGAGATTACATTAAATGAAGAAAGTAAAGGTTGCGCCACTCTTGTGGCAATCAAATACATCAATCTAGAAGATATCACTGAATACATCGCTCGGCTAGACACCGGCTGCTGTGCCGAAGATTGTAAAAACCTTATACGCGATATTTATCCAAGTGCTGATTTTACACAACAACGACTTGCATATCTTTTATTTGTAAAGTCTAAGGATAACTAAAATACTGTGCATAATATTTAAATTAAGGTCTGCCTTACACTTCAGGGCAATTATAGTTACAGTAGTATTGATTATGATTTACTCTTGAATGTTGCTCAATCCATTCATATAGACTTACATATTAGAGATTTCGCACAAGAAATAATTATTATTGGTCGTAAAGAACCGATATTATATGTTAATATAAGCTGTAATTATAATTGTATAATAAGACAAATATATCTAAGTTTGACAGGAATATTCATTTCTAACAGCGTTTTGGCTTGGGCACGAATAATAAAATATAGAAAATTTTAAGGTAACATATTTATAAGATGAGCAATAATGATATCATGAAAAAGCTTCGAGTAGCTTTAAAATTCACGGACGACGACATTATTAATGTATTAGCGTTAGTCGATTTTAGGGCAACGAAAACGGAATTAAGTGCCATATTTCGTAAAGAAGATCATCCAAATTTCAAACCTTGCGGAGACCAGTTACTTCGGAACTTCTTAAATGGATTAATAATCTATAACCGTGGCCCTCGAACTAAAAATAATGACCAGAAGGCATAATATAATCTTAAAATTATAAATAAAAGCAAAAAGTGTCGAAAGCATAACCTTCCGACACTTTTTTAGAATAAGATTAACGACTATAATCTCTCTAAACCTACTGTTCCATAAATACGCTCCATCACCACTACACCTTCGGGGCTCGTTACTTCAAAGGCATCATTGTCCACTTTTGACCATCCACCTACTACTTTATCTTTGTTATCGTATAACGTTGCACCATAAATTGTAAGTTTACTTCCACCTTTAAAAGTTAATGTCTTAAGATCGAAAGTACTTACTTTTGAACTATCGCCTTTAACCATCAGCGTTGCTTCCCTTACTACATTTATACCTACTTCTCCTTCAGTAACTGCATATTTTATTTTTACCGAAGCAACTTTTGTAAGATCTACCTTTGATCCAGCTGATTTTTCATTGACTGTACTATCTGTAAATACTAATCTTACAGATGTGATTGCATTTGTGGGAGGAGTCAATTCATCAGCATCATTTTTACTACAAGCTGTAATTCCTATTGCTATTGTTAAGACTAATAATAATTGACCGAGCATCTTTTTTGTTTTCATATTCTTTATATTTATATATTAATTTTATTTAAGACAAAATTACATGCAACTCCCAAGAAGCAATACCAGCATACCGTTATAAAATATCAACTGAAGACCAATTTTCACTTAATTTATGATTCTGTCCAAAAACGTATATAAAAATTTAGTCTTTTAACACTCTTTTTTACTGCAACTATTTAAATAATGGTCAAATAATTGCACTAATAATCAGAACTATAGGCTAGTATTTCATTATAAAGCAATATTTCAAGAAGTATAGTGTATCATGTACCAATTTTCATACGTTATAAATCAAGGTTTTTAACCTGAGTACAAACAGAACAACCTAACAAAATTCTAGTCCATGGGATACGACAGCTGTTATAAAATATTTAGTCACATAAAACAGTCATTATTTACATATGAAAGAAATCATTCATGAGTTTGGTATAGAAACTGACTGGGTAGAGCCAATGGCAAAAGCTTTAGGTGGATACATTAGCGGTAACCATATGCTAATTCCGGATACCGTCCATACCGGAACCCGCTATGTGCTATCTGTAAATCCAGACATCACGGTTATGTTTGCAGATGTCCTCTACCACCAAGATATTCACTTTAAGCTCCGCAATACAAATTCAGATTTTATTGGCATCTATTTTAATCTCACTGAAGGGGACTCTTCTCACATCACAAATAATGACGCATTGGCAATGGGAAGATGGAATTACAATCTTGCCATTGTTGAGAGCAGTGTAAACCTCGACTACCGTGTTAAAGCTGGAACCAAGACATACAACTTTTGCATTTTCCTCCGTAAAACACTTCTCAAAGAATATTTAATTGGTTCTGGACATATAAAAAAACTGATCAATCGGGTCTTTGATCAGAATCAAAATACGATATTTCACTATAATATCATGAGCAATAATAGTTTACAATATATTAATGAATTTCGAAATAGCAATATTGCCCCGCTAACCTTTGATTTGTTTCTTAGTGCAACGGTCTATAACTTATTGGGAGAATATCTTGATGAACTGATCAAAAAAGACCTTGTTGTCAGTAAACTTAACGACACTGATTTTACTGCTATCATTTCCTCTCAGGAATTTCTGATCAGTAAGCTTAAAGATTCTTTCCCAGGAATCAAAACAATTGCTGAACATGCTTTGATGTCCGAAACAAAATTTAAAAAATTGTATAAAAAGATCACAGGTCTTACTCCTTATGAATTTTACCTTAATAACAAGCTGGAGTTGGCACGTGATCTACTAGTAAGCGGGAACTATAATATTGGAGAAGTCGCCCACGAACTGCAGTTCCCAACCGCATCCAATTTAACACATCTCTTTAAAAATTACTTTGGCGTTTTACCCAAGGACTACTTAACAAAATTATAATGGAGACATCTGCAAAAAATAGTATTCAATTTTCTCATACGGTAACCATGGATACAGACTGGAGGCAAGATTTTATCGAAAAACTTGGAGCAAAATACCTTAATCAACGGCAATTGGTTTTTCCTGAAAATTTAGCTAACGGCGGCTCTTATCTTATGGAGGTCATTCCTGGCTTGACAGTTCTTGTGGTAGACCTCACCTTTCATCAAAGCATATCCTTTACTAAAGTTGCCTCATCCGGTGATTTCTGCATTGCATACTATGATATCAGTGACCAAATCAGCATTCACAAAGTCAATGATACGAAGAATAAAGTTGGTTATCATTCAAAATTAGGAATGGGGCTTGTTGATGCGGGTTTGAGCAGTACTTATATTCCCCCAATTTCAGAACGAATGTATTCTTTTCGGTTACTGATCTCGAAACAGCTTCTTCATAAACATCTGGGCAATATCGTTCCTGAGTCTATAGTTGAAAAGACTTATGCGAAAAAGAATACCATATATTTCTATAGTCACATGGATAGCCGTACCCGGGTGTTACTTCTAAAACTGAAAGATCGTCAATATGAAGACAGTTCCTACGAACTATTTCTCAAAGGAGCCGCCTTACAGGCTTTTGGAAGTCTTATTGAAAGGTTAAGTGAACAGAAATTTGTAGTAGGTAAGCTGTCTGAATTTGATGTACAACAAGTTGTGAATAGTCAAGTTTACCTTATGGAACAGTTGCTTGAAAAATTTCCAGATACTGAAAAGCTAGCCGAAATAGCCTGTATGTCTGTGACTAAATATACCCGATTATTCAAAAAAATATATAAATGCAATCCGAATAGCTTCTTTCTATCTGAAAAGTTGTTATTAGCAAAAGAAATGGTAAAAAGTGGTCAGTTCAATACCATATATGAAGTCGCTTATGCTCTGGGCTATTCAAAATCTGACTATTTCTCGGCTATTTATAAAAAGAGATATGGTGTACTTCCAAATGAGGATTTTGTTTCGTTGCGTAATTGCAAGGAAGCGACAGAGTAATGTAGTCGATGGTGTGTCGTAGTACTCTCCCCATGATGAATGACTTTTTCGCCAAGAGACTGACTTAAAGAGTCATTCAAATTCTCCTTTAGCATTTCCTTGATATAAAATAATCACAAGAAGAGCATTGGTAGACCATGAATACCGAAAACCAGCCACTAATCCAATAGTAATTATCGAAAATATAGCTTCTATAACGAATATCCATAAATAAACGACAGTTATAGTTTTAAAACCATCGAATATCAGTATTCGCTTGCTTCACCTGCTGTATATGGATATACTGGAGCATAGTG